>SVTI01000016.1 GCA_015063855.1 Oscillospiraceae bacterium | reverse complement strand
GAGAGTGGGCATTCTTTTACTGCGAAAACTTGACAAGTGTAACGATAGGCGACAGTGTCACAACCATAGGCGATTATGCGTTCCAATTCTGCGACAGCTTGACAAGTGTAACGATACCTGACAGTGTCACAAGCATAGGCGATTATACGTTCTATTCCTGCGAAAGCTTGACAAGTGTAACAATACCGGACAGTGTCACAAGTATTGGCGATTGGGTGTTCAATGGTTGTGACAACCTTACAATAGAGTGTCCATCGGGTTCATACGCTGAACAGTATGCGATTGAAAAAGGAATACCTTATACTGTAATTTGACCGTTGTAACAGGTGTGATGTAATAAAAGAATAATTGACTGATAACAAACAGAGAGTGAAACTATTTTCGCTCTCTGTTGCTGTTTTTTAATGCCGAAGTTAAGCGACCGATAAATTATAGTTTAGCGGTGAGTTATAATTAAACGATATGTCTTTAATAGCCGAAGGATACGAGCCCCTGCCTTCTCTAGCAAGAGAAGGGGGACCGTCGCAACGGTGGATGAGTAGAACAGATTTATAACTAAAGATTATTTAATGCAACTGATCTTAATAAAACTATAAGTTTTATTTAAATAAGATGATTTACAAAAAAGTTAGTCGATACGGGGTTCTACTCATCCGTCATTGTGTATAATTTTCCAACCGCTTTAGGCGCTTAGAAAATTATACCAATGCCACCTTCCCTGCTAGGGAAGGCTTTTTGTTAGTGCGTTTCCTATGCTTAATGCTTTAACATTTAGTCACAGCAAACTCCCCGATAAACTATAATTTATCATTTGGCTTATTTCGGGCATTGAAAAATCGATTAATGCTAACTCCAAGCCCGATACGCAGGGTGAAGGGCAAAGCCCTTCAAACTATAATTTGTAGATATGCTTATTTCGGGAACTGCAGAAACGGTTATAGATAACTTCATGCCCGATCATTCGCTGCAGGCCGGCGCCTGCAAACTATAATTTGTAGATATGCTTATTTCGGGAACTGCAGAAACAGTTATAGATAACTTCATGCCCGATCATTCGCTGCAGGCCGGCGCCTGCAAACTATAATTTATCACTTGGCTTATTTCGGGTACTAAATATTTAACTACTGTAAGCTTCAAGCTCGAAAAGCTGGGTGAAACCTTGAAAAAATAAAGGAACGCTAAATGCGTTCCTTTAATTTTGCAATTCAAATAGGATTACTTGTACTTACGCTTTCTTGCAGCTTCAGACTTCTTCTTACGCTTTACGCTGGGCTTTTCATAGTGCTCTCTCTTACGGAGCTCTGCGAGTACGCCGCTTCTTGCGCACTGTCTCTTAAATCTGCGAAGAGCGCTGTCTAAAGACTCATTATCTTTAACTTTGATTTCTGCCATTTTTCTAACCCTCCCCTCGCTTGTCCAAAGAGATCCAAATTTCCGTTACATTATACTATAAATATCAGAAATTGTCAATAGTTTTTCGGATATTAATTTAATAAAATTTATAAATAGGGAATATATGCTTATTTTAAGCTTTATAAAGCTTCATTTCGGGCATTGAGCTAAGATTTAAACTTGCTTTATACCCGAAAAGGACGGGTGAAGGGTGAAACCCTTCACTTTACTACGATGTTTACAAGTTTTCCGGGAACGTATATTTCCTTAACAACGGTCTTGCCGTCAACAAAGGATTTAACATTTTCATTCTCCTTTGCACCTGCGATAACATTGTCCTTTGTCTCGTCCTTGGCGATCATCATTGTACCACGGAGCTTGCCGTTAACCTGAATAGCGATCTCGATAGTATTGTCTACAGTCTTTGCTTCATCATACTCAGGCCACTGTGCAAGGGAGAGAAGTCCTTCGCCGTTAAATTCAGACCATATCTCCTCTGTTAAGTGAGGAGCGAAGGGATTGAGCAATGTGATGAGGGTCTTAAGCTCGCAGGAGGAGATTGAACCCTTAGCATACATCTCATTTACAAGGGACATCATTGCTGCAATAGCGGTATTGAACTTCATTGCATCGATATCCTCTGTGACCTTCTTGATGGTCTTGTGGATCGAGGATTCAAGCTCTGCGGAGTATCCCTTGGCATCCATGTCAACGAGATTACGGAGGTTAGCTACACGGTCAAGGAATCTCTTACAGCCTCTAATGCTCTCTGTAGACCAAGGAGCGGACTTCTCAAAGTCACCTATGAACATTTCGTAGAGACGGAGAGTATCTGCACCGTATTCAGCGATAACGTCGTCAGGATTGATTACGTTACCTCTGGACTTGGACATCTTCTCACCGTTAGCGCCGAGGATCATGCCGTGAGCGGTTCTCTTAAGGTAAGGCTCCTTGCAGGAGAGCACACCGATATCATAGAGGAACTTTGCCCAGAAACGAGAATAGAGCAGGTGGAGTGTAACGTGCTCCATACCGCCGTTGTACCAGTCAACGGGCATCCAGTAATCAAGAGCTTCCTTAGAAGCACAAGCCTCGTCATTGTGGGGATCGCAGTAACGCATGAAGTACCAGGAGCTGCCTGCCCAGTTAGGCATGGTGTCTGTCTCACGCTTTGCGGGTGCCCCGCAATGAGGACAGGTGGTGTTTACCCAGTCTGTACACTTGGAGAGAGGAGACTCACCTGTGTCGGTAGGCTCATAAGCATCCACATCGGGAAGCATAAGAGGAAGCTGATCCTCGGGAAGGGGAACCCAGCCGCACTTCTCACAGTAAACCATGGGAACGGGCTCACCCCAATATCTCTGACGGGAGAATACCCAGTCACGAAGCTTATAATTGATCTGCTTGTGTCCTAACTTCTGCTCCTCGAGCCATTCTATGATCTTAACCTTGGCATCTGCCACCTCAAGTCCGTCAAGGAAGCCTGAGTTGACCATTGTGCCGGTAGCAACATCGGTAAATGCTTCATTTTGCACATCACCGCCGGCAACCACCTCGATGATGGGAAGCTCAAACTTCTTTGCAAATTCCCAGTCACGGGTATCGTGAGCGGGAACCGCCATGATAGCACCTGTACCGTAGGTAGCAAGCACGTAGTCGGAAATATATATCGGTATCTCCTTACCGTTTACGGGATTGATGGCATGAACACCCTCAAGGCGAACACCTGTCTTCTCCTTGACAAGCTCTGTTCTCTCAAAGTCGCTCTTCTTTGCGGCTTCCTTCTGATAGTCCTTGATAGCGTCAAGGTTGGAAAGCTTGTCTGCCCACTTCTCAATAAGAGTATGTTCGGGGGATATAACCATATAAGTAGCACCGAAAAGGGTATCGGGACGGGTGGTGTAAACGATGATATCGTCACCCTCGGAGGATTTGAAGTTAACCTCAGCACCCTCACTTCTGCCGATCCAGTTAATTTCCTGAGTCTTAACTCTCTCGATGAAGTCAAGGTCAGCCAGGTCATCGATAAGTCTCTGTGCATACTCGGTTATCTTGAGCATCCACTGGCTCTTTACCTTGTGAACTACCTCACTGCCGCAACGCTCACAAACACCGTTAACTACCTCTTCGTTTGCAAGAACTACCTTACAGGAGGTACAGAAGTTAACGTTCATTTCCTTTTTGTAAGCGAGACCGTGCTTATAGAGCTGAAGGAATATCCACTGAGTCCACTTATAGTATTCGGGAGAGGAGGTGTTGATCTCACGTGACCAGTCAAAGGAAAGACCGAGTGCCTGAAGCTGTGACTTGAAGCGTGCAACATTTCTCTCTGTAACTATTGTGGGATGGATATGATTCTTGATTGCATAGTTTTCGGTAGGAAGACCAAAAGCATCCCAGCCGATGGGGAAGAGAACGTTATAGCCCTGCATTCTCTTCTTACGGGAAACTATGTCAAGGGCGGTGTAGGGACGGGGATGTCCGATATGAAGTCCCTGACCGGAGGGGTAGGGAAACTCTACGAGAGAGAAATACTTAGGCTTTGAATAGTCGCTTGTAGCTTCAAACGCCTTCTTCTCCTCCCATATCTTCTGCCATTTTGTATCGATTTTTGAAAATTCGTATCTTGTGTCAAAATTACTCATTTGTATCATCCTCTTCTTTACGAATATACTGGTCTATATCGATAACCTCAGAATCATTCCAAAGCTTCTCAAGGTTATAGAATTCGCGGCTCTCGCGGTTAAATATATGAACAATTACGGAGGAATAGTCCATAACTATCCAGGCAGCTTCTCTGAAGCCCTCGATAGACTTGGGCTTAATACCCATTTCGCCTGTCTTGAAATCAAGCTCGTCTGCCAGAGCCTTGATCTGTGTGTTGGAGTTACCGGTACAGATCACAAAGTAATCTGTGATGACCGTCTGATCGGTAACGTGAAGCATCTTTATGTTGTGAGCCTTTTTGTTGTAGAGGATATTAAGTATCTCTACAGCAAGATCCTTGGGCTCAAGTACCTTATTTTCTTCCATCTTTATTCTCCTTATATTACGGTATATAGATACCGTTATCTTCAATATCCTGAGCGGTCTTCATTCCTTCGAATTCTGCCTTTGTCTCATAGATCGCGTTGATAGCGGAATCATTTTTGACGGTGAAGTTTCTGTTGGGATCGAAGGAATAATCCGAGATCTTCTTGTCTGCCATGAGATTGAAATGATTGTTTACCGCATCGAGCAGTGCATATCTGTGAAGCACAACGTAGGACGCCTTTCCGATATATGTGGGTGTGTTGGGTGCGGTGAACATAGTGATGTTGTTGAAGTCCATTCCGAGAGCCTGTCTGCCGAAGTAGTCAAGGTCTGAGGAGGGAACTGTATGAGTAACGTGCTCCATCATGGAGGAAAGGATGCTGAATACGTTGGTAACAGAAACCTTCTCCTTGAAATTCTTAAAGAACGCTACCATGAAGAGCTTCTGTGCATCCTGTCTGCCCAGGTCTCCGTTAACATAGCCGTATCTGAAGCGTACGAACTGCTCTGCCTTCTCACCGTCCAGAAGCTGATCGCCTGCTTTGAGGTTGATGTAGAGTCCCTGACCGGGGTCGGTATAGTACATGTTTTCAGGAACGTTCATCTGTACACCGCCGATGGCATCAACGATATCTCTGAAGCCCTGAAGATCCATGTGAACCTCATAGTCTATATTGATAGCAAGATTTCTTTCGATCTCGGAGGCAAGACCTGCCATGCCGAAGAGCGTACGCTCCTTCTCCGACGTGCTCGAATCTGCCTTCTTTAATGCACTGTAATAAGTGTTGTATACCGAGTTCATCTTCTGACCCGAGCCTGTGCCTACCGTTGTAAGGGAAGAACTGCATTCGGGACACTTGGAGGATGCCTGTGCACCCGAGGGAACGTATTTGCAGTTCATGCATGCCTTGGAGCTTACCTTAATGAAGCTGTCGCGGGGGAACTGCATTATAGCGATCTTGCCGTTCTTTGCATCAAAGTTGATAAGCATGATAACGTCGGTAAGCATCGCCTTTTTGTCCTGACCCACAAGAAGGAAATTGTATATTTCATCGCGGATGACGATCTGATTTCCGTCTTCGTCGAGATAGATGAGGTTTCCGTTTTCGTCGGTAAGCTGATTGCCATCCTCGTCTGTCGCGGGTGTCAGTGCTTTACCGTCGATTATAACGGTTTCGTTTTCTCTGGATGCCTTCTCGCGGCCTGCATCAAGCCAACCCATGTAGTTAAGAGCGCCGAAGGCTACACAGGAAAGTGCCGCTAAGCATATAACAACGATAAGTATAATTCTTATTGCCTTCTGGGTGCTGTGATTACGTGCGGTACGGACTCTGCCCGATTTTTTTGACGTATCTTCAATTTTGTTAAATTCATTAAATTCGTTAAATTCGCTCATTAAATTACCTCGTTTTAAGTACTAAATCATTTCTTGCGTTTACTGTTTCGGTATCGATCGCCTGATTTGAGGAGATCAGATATGATATTGTCATATCGAGATACTTTATGACACATATATCAAGATGTCTTGACAGCTCATTACCTTCGGGATTGTTATAAAACAAGTCTCGCAGCTCTATCAGATGCTTATGCTTGCGGGTAGCCTCTATACCGTCTGCGAGCAGAAGGAGCTTCTGCATAAGAGACATATTTACACAACCCGTGGTATGGGTGGATATGAGGTCACAGACACGAGCAGTGCACAGCTCAGGAAAGAGCTCATTGGCATAGGGACCGCCTGTCTTGGCATGAAAGAGGGCAGGGGTCTCGCGGTAGACCTCGGGATATTCTATTCGATAAACCCGACATAGGGAAATCTGCTCGTCGGGAGTTTTTTCCTTTGTGATATCGTGCAGCAGAGCTGCGGTATGAAGAGTATGTTTATCCTCCCGGGACAGCGTAAACATCTCTGCCATTCTGTCACATTCCTCGGCAACAGCCAGGGTGTGCATATATCTTGATTCACTGAGGTTATTTTTTAAATAATCTAAAATAATATTATAAATGATTTTTCATCCCCTGTAAAGGTTATTATCTTTAATATATTTTAAAACTTTTTCGTTGAGCAGACCCTCAAGGTCGCCGTCTATATGAGCTCTTATATAGGTTGAGGAGAGCTCCATGGCAGTCATTTCAAGCTCGTAGATCTTGAATTTATATTCGTGCTCTAAAAATTCCTTTTGTGTAGCTATCTGCTTGTCAAGAAGGGGTGTTGAGTCCTCTCGTCTTGTAAATACAAGATTTGTAAGCTCAGCTATACGCTCGGGAGAACGCCAATGGTGCATCTTTAAGAACATATCCGTTCCGCAGAGCAGATATAATTCTGTATCCTCCGAATAAAAATGCTCCAAGGTCTCAACCGTATAACTTACTCCCGGCTTTGTAAGCTCATAATCGGATACCTCGATTCCCATGGTCTTGTATTCCTCGTTGTCAAAAACGAGCTTGAGCATATTCAAGCGGTGCTCTGCAGAGTCGCCCTTGGGCAGCTCCTTATGAGGAGGGATCGAGGCGGGAATTATAAGAAGCTTGTCAAGATCAAAGCTCTTCTTGAACTCAAGAGCGATCCTTATATGAGCGTTGTGAATGGGAGCGAAGGTACCCCCGAATATTCCGATCTTTTTCTTCATGTTAATTACAATATTTTGAAAATTCAAGAGCGAACTTTCGCATTGCCTTAGCTCTGTGGCTGCAGGAATTCTTCTCCTCAGCGCTCATTTCCGCAAAGGTTTTGCCGATTACCGGAACGTAGAAGAGAGGATCGTAGCCGAAGCCTCCGTTTCCTCTGTATTCACGGATGATCTCACCCTCGCATATACCCTCGGCTGATATTCTCCTGCCATCGGGAAAAACGCAGGCAATAGCGGACACAAAGCGTGCGCTCATCTTGTCGTCGGGCGTATTGCGAAGCTTTTCAAGAAGCTTTTCATTATTTTTTGCATCGTCGCATTCTTCGCCCGCGTATCTTGCCGAATAAATCCCCGGCTCACCGTCAAGGGCATCGACCATAAGTCCCGAATCGTCTGCGATAACGGGATATTCCTTCGAGGCGGGAGCCTGAGCCTTGATAAAGGCATTTGCCTCAAAGGAGTCGCCGTCCTCGATTATATCATCGGTAAATCCTATATCCTTCAGGGAAAGAACGGTTATCTCCTTTCCGCAAAGCTCTGTGAGAAGCTGCTGCATCTCTCTTATTTTATTTTTGTTGCCCGAAGCTAATACTACCTTCATAATTATTCTGTCCTCAATTTGAAGTATTATCGAAAAGTGCGGCTACAAACTGCTTGTTGTCGAACTTTTCCATATCGTCAACAGCCTCACCGACACCGATAAACTTAACTGGTAGTCCCAGCTCCTCCTTGATGGAGAATACTATACCGCCCTTGGCAGTACCGTCAAGCTTGGTGAGTACGAGACCTGTGATGTTAGCGGTATTCTTAAATTCCTTAGCTTGAGATACCGCATTCTGACCTGTAGTGGAGTCAAGAACGAGAAGGGTCTCTCTTGCGGAATCGGGAAGCTCACGGTCAAGGACACGGGAGATCTTGGCAAGCTCATCCATAAGGTTTTTCTTGTTGTGAAGTCTGCCTGCTGTATCGATGATGAGTACATCGGCAGCTCTGCTCTTGGCAGCAGCGGTTGCGTCGAATACTACAGCCGCAGGATCAGAGCCTTCAGAATGCTTGATAAGGTCAACTCCTACACGGTCAGCCCAGATCTGGAGCTGGTCGATTGCCGCTGCACGGAAGGTGTCTGCTGCTGCAAGCACTACCTTCTTGCCGTCCTTTTTAAGGTTGTTGGCTATCTTTGCGATAGAGGTGGTTTTACCTACACCGTTAACTCCGATGACAAGGATTACGGAGGGCTTGGTTGCACCGAGATTAAGAGGCTCACCCTCACCGATCATTTCGCACATAATACCCTTTAAGGCATTAAGCACATCTTCGCTTTCGGAGAGCTTCTCCTCCTTTATCTTATCACGCAGACGGTCAATTATCTGCTCGGTGGAGTTATAACCCACGTCCGCACAGATAAGAACCTCCTCGAGCTCCTCCATGAAATCCTCATCTACACGTTTAAAGGATTTAAAGAGGGTATCTATAGGCTTGAAAACAGCATTTTTGGTCTTTGCAAGACCCTGCTTTAATTTATCAAAAAATCCCATTATAATTTAACTCCTAACTTGCTTTCTACTTCACTTACGTTTACGCTGAGTACCTTTGAAACACCTCTTTCGTACATCGTTACACCGTAGAGAACGTCGGAGGTCTCCATCGTACCTCTTCTGTGGGTGATGACGATAAACTGAGTTTTGTTAGAGTATTTCTGACAGTACTGGGCAAATCTCGCTACGTTTACCTCGTCCAATGCCGCCTCGATCTCGTCCAGCACACAGAAGGGTGTGGGGTTGACCTTAAGGATGGCAAAGAAGAGGGCTATCGCCACAAAGGACTGCTCGCCGCCCGAGAGAAGAGAAAGGTTCTTGATTATCTTACCGGGAGGTGCTACATTTATCTCGATTCCGCTTTCAAGCACGTTATCGGGATCTGAGAGCGAGAGCTCTGCTGTACCGCCGCCGAAGAGCTCGCGGAATACGTCCTTAAAGTTCTTGTTGATGGCATCGAATACAGAAATGAATTTGGTTCTCATCTCTGCCTCCAGCTTATAGATGACACCGCCAAGCTCGTCCTTGGACTTGGTTAGGTCTGTATACTGGGTGGAGAGGAAATCGTAACGGGTCTTGACCTCCTCGTATTCCTCTATGGCATTTACGTTAACAGAGCCGAGAGCTCTTATCTTGTTTTTGAGCTCGTTTCTGGTCTTGTTTGCCTCGGGACGGCTTGATTCTGTTATCTCGGGATAGTTTAATTCGATAGCCGCACCGAAGGTAAGCTCATACTCGTCCCAAAGATGGGCGGTCAGCTTGTCCTGTTCATTCTGAACGTTTTCGCACTGAGCCTCAAGTCGTGTATATTCCTTAAAGAATACCTCTCTCTTGTGGCTGAGATCCTTGAACTCGTCGCGGAGCTTGGAGTCCTTAGCCTCGTTCTGCAGGTTTGCCTGAGAGATAGACTCAATCTCGTCCTGCATAGTCTTTATCTCATTGGCGATCTTCTCGCTTTCCGACTTACCGCCGACTATTTTTGCTGCTATAGCCTCAAGCTTTTCCTCGGCTGCGCTTATTCGGTTATCCTCGATATTTTTCTTCGAGGAAAGCTCGTCAATACCGTCACGGCGGATAGAGATCTCATACTCACCTGCCTCGATATCCTTTTTCTTTCTTTCGATCTCGATGCCGAGAGCGTTTGCGGATACGCTTAATTCACTCTGCTGCTCGGTCAAGCTCTTACGCTTGGAGAACATTTCACGAAGAAGAGCTTCATACTCAAGAACAGCGTTTTCAAGAGAGGTGATATGAGCCTTCTCCTTGGTGATATTGCTTTCGGTATCGTTCTGCTCCTTGTCGATATCGGTAAGGGCCGAGAGTAATGCTTCCTTACGGGTATTGTCGCTGTCACGCTGAGAGATAAGTATCTTGCACTGGGTCTCCTCTGCGCCCGCAAGGGAAGTGAAGAGTGCATTCTTTGCCGCGATATCGTCACGGGATGCGGAGATATCGTTGATCTTATCCTCCTCTGTCTTGATTGCCTTATCGGTATCCTTTAATTCCTTTTCGCAGTCTTCAAGCTCTGCATTGATATTGTCTATCTCTGCAGAACGGCTGAGAATACCGCTCTCGGTACGTAATGAGCCTCCCGTGAAGGAACCGCCTGCGTTGATCTGCTGACCGTCAAGGGTAACACATCTTAATTTGAAGCCGTTATTTCTTGCGGCAATATTGGCATCGTCGATGGTTTCATAAACTGCCGTTCTTGCCAGAAGAGAGTCGATAACATTTTGGTATCTTTTGTCGGTCTTAACAAGCTCGCTTGCTATTCCGATATAACCTTTACCCTCGGGCTTGATATTTGTCGCAAGGTACTGGGGCTTGATGGAGGTGAGGGGATAGAAGGTCGCACGTCCCTTGCGGTTATCCTTTAAGTAACGGATAGCATCCTTGGCATCCTGCTCGGTCTCACATACTATATTCTGTATAGCCGCACCGAGAGAGGTCTCTATGGCAACGGCATATTTGGTATCTACATCTATTATTCTCGATAAGGGGCCTATAATACCCTTCAATCTTCTGTCCTCGGCGGCGCTCATTACCGAGCGTACACTACCCGTGTAGCCTTCAAAGAGCTCCTCCATACGGCGTAAATTCTCTATACGCTGCTTCTTTGCGGATATTTCGAGAGTCAGCTTGTTTCTCTTGGCTGTAAGTCTTGAGATTTCGGCATTGGCATTATCGATTATCTCGTCCTTTTCGGACTGAATGGCAGATGCCTCGTCGATATTCTTTTTATACTGAGCAATAGTGTCTTCAGCCTGAGCGATCCTCTTTGTAACAAGGGAGAGAGAGGACTCTATCTCCTCAAGCTCTGCACCTATCATTTCTCGTCTTTCATCACGGGAACGACCCGATGCCTCAAGAGCAGAGAGATCTATACGTGCCTTGACAGCCTCGTCCTTCTTCTCGGAGAGGGTCATCTCGGCGGAATCTATCTCATCACCGAGCTTGTCAATAGCCTCATCGTATTCAGATGCCTTGGAGATCTTGTCCTGATACTCGGCAACAAGCTTTATAAGCTCTTCCTTCTTTGTCTCGGTATCCTTTACCGACGCTTCAAGAAGGGCGGATGCCGCCTCAATGCTTTTGGCGATGCTCTGCTTCTCGGCTTGGCTGATTTCTATAGTCTCGTTTAAATGCTTGATATCATTTTCAAGCACCTTTCCCGATGCCTCAAAGTCAAAGCGGCGCTGATTGCTCTCGTTGATAAGACGGTTAAGCTCCTCATAGCGGAGCTTGTTTGCCTGTGTCAGCTCATAGAGACGGTCACGCTGGGTCTCAACACTTTTTAAGGTGTCGTCCGCTATTTCAAGCTCATGCTGTGCGATCTCAAAATCAGCCTTTAGCTTCTGGGTCTTGTTCTTGATATCCGAAATGTCGAATATAGAGATTGCAACGTCAAGAGCCTTCTTTTCTTCATAGAGATCAAGATACTTTCTTGCCTTTGCTGCATCTCGCTCCAACGGTCCTACACGACCCTCAAGCTCGGAGAGGATGTCTCCGATACGGATAAGGTTATCGTCAGTTTCGGAGAGCTTGCGCTCTGCTTCATTCTTTCTGGCACGGTATTTGGCTATACCTGCAGCCTCTTCAAATATGTTTCGTCTTTCGTCACTTTTCTGGGATATGATCTCTGCCGCCTTACCCTGACCGATCATCGAGTATCCGCCTCTGCCGATACCGGTGTTCATAAACAGCTCGTTTATGTCCTTTAAGCGGACGGGCTTACGGTTGATCATATATTCACTTTCACCTGTACGGTAATATCGTCTGGTTACGGTGACCTCGTCGTAGTCTATTGCCATACGGTTCTCAGGGTCGGTGTTATCGATGGTAAGCGATACCTCAGCATAACCCATAGGTCTGCGGTTATCGGTACCGCCGAAGATAACGTCCTCCATCTTCTTGCCTCGAATGCTCTTGGAGGAAAGCTCACCCAGAACCCAACGCATAGCATCTGAAATGTTTGATTTTCCGCTTCCGTTAGGACCTACGACTGCTGTGACGCCACGGTCAAAAGAAAGAACAGTTTTATCTGCAAAGGACTTAAAGCCCTGAAGCTCCAATGTTTTTAATCTCATGCCGTGACCTCCTTTCGATTATTTAAGAAATTCATCCTTTGTGATGATTTGATTTGAAATTATAATATCAAATTCTTTTGTTGAAAGCTTGTTTACAAGAGTTCTTGAATCCTTGACCTCTCCGTAGAGAGCGGTCTTGGCACCGAGAATATTCTCGGCATCATGAAAATCCTGACCGATCAAGGGTACAAGGTTGTTTTCTTTAACCCAGAGCTTGGCGTTTTTCATATCCTCCAAGGGGGTCTTATGCTCGGTATCATGGGTGTTGTATGCTTCTGCTCCGTCAAGCAGGGAAGGGTCGGTACGTATCATTCTCGGATTGCGGAAGGGGTGTGCCTGGGCAAAGAAAAGATTATTCTTTTTCGCAAAGGCGGAGAATTCTGCTACCGAGTATTTATAAAGCTCGGGACATTCGTAGATCAGCTCTTCCGTCAAACCGTAGACCAGATAATCGTTGGGACAGTCATTAAAGCATATCTCTGCACCCAAAAGGACGGTCAAGCCTATTTTATCGCCAACCTTTTTTGCCGTACGATATCCGTTTAAAAAATACTCTGCGCGCTTTTCCCAGCTCGGGTCACCTGCATCGTTAAAGCGCCAGAAGGTGGTATACTTGTAATGGTCTGTCACACATATAAGGTCGTATCCGCCCTCCTTGAATATGAGAGGGGACTGCGAACCGCCGACCGAAGCGCATCCGCTGACCTCACTTGTGTGTAAATGTAATTCCGCATACGTGTATTTCATCCAAACACCGCTATATAATAAAATAATTAATATTTATTATACTATATATAAGCGATTTTTTCAAGGATTTTCTGGTAATAGTTTGGGGATTTTTACAGTATATTCATTATCTTTTTACAACACCAAAGTGAAAAGCGATGCATGACAAATGTTTGCATCGCTTGCTTATGTATTATGTTGTTTCAAAACGATTTTGCACCGTGAAATTGTAAAGTGCTTTGAAGGAAATCAGTGCTACTGATATGTTGATTGTAAATGCGGTAACAGAAACAAGAAGGTTTTCTGAAGATGAAATTGTCTCAATTGCTTTTTTGACAGCTATAGCAAGACCTTCATCAAATGCATAGGCAACAAAAATAACTGCCAACAGTATCGAAAGGGCTATATAATTTGCTATTGAAGCCTTTACAACTATAAGCTGCTTTTTTGAGAAGGGTCGTTTATGTTTGTTTTTTGAGGTATCCTTTAGATAGATGTATAAAAAGGGTAATAAGAAATTAAACAGTGTTGTGATCGATAAACCGTTACTATATTTTTCATACCCTGAATAACTCAATATTAATAATAAAATACGTGTCGATAAATATAACAAAAAATACAGGGGCGCTTGTTTTAAAGGATAATAGAAGGTTATACATGCAAAAAAGCCTACCGTTATACCCAAAATACAAGCATTGTATAACATCATCATTTCGTTGGAAGGAATTGTTGGTCTGAATTTTAATTCTGCAATTAACAGTAATAGGGGTAAGAATAATATGATTAATCGATTTAATGCATTTGGGAGAAGTCTGTCTATAAAGACATGCTCTTCTTTATCTCTTGTATTCTCTGTAGAATCTATGATATTTACACTTGATTGGTTAACAGCAGTTTTGGGCATGGGCTTATTTACAGCCACTGTTTGGTTTAAATCCCGATCTTCAGATACAGGTTTGGTTTGCTGAACAAAAACTTTATTACTGTTGTTAAAGCTTTTTAATGCATTATTAAAAGCTTTCGCACTCTTAAACCGCTTTGCAGGATCATAGGAACAAGCCGTCAGAATTATATCCGCAAGCTTTTGTGAAGCGTTACAGGGAGGGGGAAGAGGTTCACCCGAGAGGCGTCTGTCGTTTGCCGTCTTGCGCTCATTATAGCTTATTTCAGGCTTGTGGGGATCAACGAAGGGAGGACGGTTATTGTTTAAGAGATTATACATTACAAGACCCAGTGAGTATATGTCAACTGTATTGTCATATCTCTGTCCATGGGCAACCTCGGGTGCCATATAGCTGAAGGTACCCTTTGCGGAGATTGCGCCTGTTGTCTTTTCAAGCTCCTTGGCTATGCCGAAATCACCTAACTTGAAGCTGTCGAAATCGTCTACGAATATGTTTGCAGGCTTGATATCACGGTGTATAATGTTTCTTTGGTGGCAAATTTCGAGAGCATGAGTGATATCTATGCCCATACCGACAATCTCTTTTTCGCTCGGCGATTTTCTTTCAAGGTAGTCCTTGAAGGAGGTCAGAAGCTCCATGCGGATAAAGATATCCCAGCCTATTGAGTCGTTTTTTTCAGCTATCTTGAATGCTTCAACAGCTACGATGTTGGCTGCACCCTTAAGGGTATGCATCAGCTTTATTTCATTGACAAAGTCGTCAACTATACCCTTGAAATAGTTTTTGGTTTCAGATACGGTCATTCCTTCGCTTCGCAGAGCGTCTATCTCGGCTTCGGAGGAAGGGATGCTTATTACTTTTATTGCGGAATGAACGGAGAAGCCTGCCTCGTTGTTTACTGCCTTATAAACCTTACCGAATGCTCCGGTGCCTATGACATCCTCTGCTGTCCAATCAGGCCAAAATTCCTTTAATCTTTTTATTCCCATAAATGTCTCCGACAAATTTATAATGTATTTGTCATTATAACACATTCTTCATCGAATTTCAAGCTCTCTATGGGATTAAATAACCCTGTTGACAAGCCTTGGATACAAAAAGCGGCTTTGTTGTATACAAAGTTTGTTTTTTTGAAATCTTATTTGGAAACACAGGTTAGGTTAGTATAGGTTAGTATAGTTTAGTATAGGTAAAGAGAGTAAAGGTCAGTATAAAAAATATATATCTCTCTGTCTCTCGCGCGCGAAAAAAACGATTTTCCGGGGGAACGATTAAAGTGAGAAATGTCCGTTTATAAATTTTTTTGAGAGGGTACCCTACCGAAAAAAAGCACTGATATGTTATAATATCAATGCTTCTTGGTATATTTATAATTTCCGGGGATAACAAGACGGTAATTACCCGCAAAGAGAAGTCTTACCACGTCCGATATGTTATTTACCTCGTCCATAAAGAGCAGTCCGCAGCCGCGAAGAGTATTTTCGTGATGAAAATCACTGCCTGCAATTGGGATCAGCTTATTATCAAGGCAGAACTCTGCGGCGAGATCGTTTCTGGAGTTGTGATAGAGATGTGCGTTAAAAACCTCAACTCCCGAAAGAAGGGAGGGATCACAGCGTACCATTCTGTCGCGGAAGGGATGTGCCTGTGCGAAGAAATATCCCTTTTCCCGTATATAAGCCGAAAATTTCTCCTCACCCCATTCCCACATGCAGGGGTTTTCGAGGATATCCTGCTTTGTAAGTCCGTATACAAGGTAATCGTTTGAGTTACCGTCAAAGCGGATCTCCATGCCCCAAAGCACCTTTAATGAGCATTGTTCACCTGCTTTCTGTGCGGTATATACTCCCTTGAACCATTCCTCCACAGCATCCTCCCAGCTTTGGTTGTTGTAGTAATAGTCAAAGAAATAGTCGCGGTTAAAATGATCGGTAATTATCACCGCGTCATAGCCGTATTCCTTGTAAAGCGGGATCGATTCAACTGCACTTACCGTTCCGCAGGTGCTTGTTTCCTTGGTGTGAAGGTGCATTTCTATATAAGCTTTACTCATTTCAATATTTTGATATCAAAGGGTCTGATATCTTCGCTTTCTGTAATTTTTAAATGCTTTATTCCGTAATTTTTATATAGCTTGGCTTTGTTTTCCTTTTTGTGTCCCGATATCTTGGAGGTCTCACCACGCGCGCATAAAACAGCTATGCTCTCTGTCTTTTCGGTTAAAAGAGAGACCACCTTGTTGTAATAATAGCGGGATATGACCATCTCACCCATGGCGCTTTCATAGGCACCGTAGGTGATACCGTCAGCCTCTCCCAAGCCGTCGCTTGCTTGCAGACCTATTCGGATGACGGGAATGTTATTTTCACAGAATACCGAGAAGGCTCTCTCTGTACGTTCAACGAGTGGATCGATCAGGGGAGGGGTGTATTCACCGCGCTCTGTCATAGTCTCAAGCACCGTTCCCGAAAATACCATTGTGGGATATATTCTGGCACCGTCCACGTTAAGCTCGCACAGCTTCTGTGCCGTATATACCTCGTCCTCGGGGGTGGAGGCGGGAAGGGCGGTCATCATCTGACCTATTAGCTCAAAGCCGTATTCCTTGATCAGTTTGCAGGCATTTACCGCACATTCCGAGCTGTGTCCTCTGCCCGATGCATCAAGCACTCTGTCGCAAAGAGATTGAATGCCTAACTCTATACTTTTGACTCCGTGGGACTTTAAGATATCGAGTATTTCTCGGTCGATATAATCGGGACGGGTGGAAAGACGTATCGAAGATATGATACCACGGTCGATATATTCTTTTGCTATACCGAGAAGGTAGAGCATCTCGTCTCTCGGTATACCGGTAAAGCTGCCGCCGAAGAATGCTATCTGCAGTTCGGTGTTCTCTGTATCGACGGTTTCAAGAGCAGCTTCTATCTCGTCTCTGACCCTTGTTATATCAAAAGAGGCAGTGCCCGAGATCTTGCGCTGATTACAAAAAACGCAGTCATTCGGGCAACCCTTATGCGGTATAAATACAGGGATATTTATATGGCGCTTCATATTATTTTCCTTCACCGAAGAGAGTAAGAGCTTCCTTGGCCGCCATCTGCTCGGCCTCGCGCTTTGAAGAGCCTCTGCCTTTGCCGATAACGTTGGAATTGAGTCTTGCCTCAACGTCAAATATACGTTGATGTGAGGGACCGCTTTCACCAACCGTTACGTACTGGAGTATCTCACCCTGTTCCTGCTGAACTATCTGCTGGAGAAGAGTTTTGTAATCCTTGGAGCTTCCGTCCTCGATTATCTGCTTTATACGCTTGTCGATATAGGGGAGCAAGAACCTCTTAACCTCGGGAATGCCGGAATCAAGGTGTATGGCCGCTAAAATAGCCTCGAATACATCGGCAAGAATTGAAGGACGTGTTCGTCCTCCGTTAAGATCCTCGCCGTGTCCCAAAAGGAGGTATTTGCCCAGCTCTATAGTCTGTGCAAACTCATAAAGAGCTTTTTCGCAGACAGCTGCAGCACGTACCTTTGAGAGCTCGCCCTCAGGCATTTCGGGGTGGTTATAAAAGAGGTATTCGCTTGTTACAAGGGAGAGAACAGAGTCTCCGAGATATTCCATTCTTTCGTAGTCGATGACCTCAAAACCCTTGGAGCGCATTTCGTTGGCATAGCTCGAATGGCTCAGCGCTCTTTTAAGAAGATTTTTGTTTTTAAAGGTATAGCCGATCTTTTCTTCAAGACCGGATAAGGGAAGGGGAAGGTTATTCATTGACTGTTTCCTCTCCGTTTTTTACTTCTGATTTGGGCTTGTCCTTCTGTACCATACGGGCAAGCTCCTTGATAATGCCTGTGTTTACACAGTCCATGCTCTGGCGAATAGCGTTCTTTATGGCAACGGCATCCGAGCTTCCGTGAGCCTTGATTACAGGCTTTGAGATACCGAGGAAGGGGGCACCGCCGAACTCGGAGGCATCGTAATCCTTCTTGAACTGCTTGATCTGAGGCTTCATTACAAGCCCCGATGCCATGGTGATGGGATTCTTATAGAATACCTCCTTTACCTTCTTCATCAGGAATTTGGACATTCCCTCCGAGAGCTTAAGGATTATATTACCTGTAAAGCCGTCGCATACGAGTACATCACATTCCGAGAAGGGAATCTGCTTGCCTTCGATATTGCCTACAAAGTTTATCTTGTCCGAGGCTTTAAGATATGCGTGAGCCTCCACTAGATTCTTTGTACCCTTAGTTTCCTCAGTGCCGTTATTGGCAAGACCTACACGGGGATGGTCTATACCGAATATACGGTTCATATATATAGAACCCATTATCGCAAACTGCTCCAGCTGTTCCTTGGTTACCTCGGTGTTGGCACCCGAGTCGATAAGAAGCATGGGGGTCTGGAAGGGAAGAACGGTAGCGATAGCCGAACGGGAATAGCCCTTGATCCTTCTTACCACAAGGGTGGAGCCTGCGTGCAGAGCACCTGTGTTACCTGCGCTTACAAAGGCATCTCCGTCACCGTTTGCCAGCATCTTAAGTCCGATGCCCATCGATGACTTTGCCTTGTCTCTGACAACACACAGAGGCTCGTCCTCCATTGTTATGGCAAGGGCTGTGTGGACGACCGAAATACGGTGGTCGTCAAGGGGCAAGCGGTTCTCTATACAGTAATTTTTGATTACAGAAAGATCACCTATCAGCACGATCTCTATAGAGGGGTATTCCTTGTGAGCGAGAAAAGCACCCTTTATGATCTCTTCGGGAGCGTTGTCGCCGCTCATTACATCTAAAAGAATTTTCATCTGTATTTCTCCTAACCGAGCTTATATACCCGGTACTATGCTCATTATAATGTCGAGGGCACGGTTTGCAAGTGCTTCGTTCTTTGCAGCCTTACCGCCCTTAACTCTTTTTTCCAGGGGTCGAATTATGCCGAAGTTGACATTCATGGGTTGGAATTTAACTACATTTTCATCGCTTACATAGTGTGCTAATGCACCTATAGCGGTGGTGTCGGGAAAATCGACCTTTTCCTGACCAAGGACGAGTCTTGCCGCATTGAGACCTGCTACCAGACCCGAGGAAGTGCTCTCCACGTAGCCCTCAACACCTGTCATCTGACCTGCAAAGAAGATACGGGGTGCTTTCTTCAGGGCGTAGCTGCTGTCAAGGAGCTTGGGAGAGTTTATATATGTGTTTCTGTGCATAACACCGTAGCGCAGAAATTCCGCGTTTTCAAGACCGGGTATCATTGAGAATACTCTTTTCTGCTCACCGAAGGTGAGATGGGTCTGGAAACCGACTATGTTATACATTGTCTTGTCAAGGGTCTCCTGTCTTAACTGAACTACGGCATGGAACTCCTTGTCGGGATAGCGGGGATCCCATAAGCCTACCGGCTTCATAGGACCGAAGAGAAGAGTTTCCTTACCTCTCTTTGCCATTACCTCTACGGGCATACAGCCCTCAAAGACGGTAAGATCCTTCTGTTCTTCATGGTCGAAGTCGTGGATCTCGGCTTCCTTTGCACCGATAAGCGCCTCGTAAAATGCCTCATACTCATCCTTCTCCATAGGACAGTTAATATAGGATGCCTCACCCTTACCCCAGCGGGAGGCATAGAAGGCGCGGTCAAAGTTGATGCTTGCGGCATCGACGATGGGAGCTGCGGCATCGAAAAAGTAAAATTCCTTCTCATCAAGATAATTCTTGAGGTAGGCAGCCATACCGTCGCTTGTAAGAGGACCTGTGGCAACCACTACTACACCCTCCTCGGGTATAGATGTAAGCTCCTCCTCGATTACCGTGATACGGGGATGATTCTTTATTTTATCCGTGATATAATCGGAAAATTTAGTTCTGTCAACGGCCAGCGCCGAGCCTGCGGGAACCTCTGTGGCATCAGCCGCCTCCATTATAAGAGATCCAAGTCTTCTCATTTCCTCCTTAAGAAGTCCTACCGCGTTGGAAATTACGGCACTTCTGAGGGAATTGGAGCATACAAGCTCTGCATAGCTGTCGCTTTTATGAGCGGGAGTCTTTTTATGAGGCTTCATCTCGTAGAGGGTCACGTCAACTCCTCTGTTTGCCGCCTGCCATGCAGCTTCGCAGCCTGCAAGCCCCGCTCCTATAACGGTGATCTTATTATTCATCCTTGTTTTCTTGTTCCTTATCCTCTCTCTTATATCCGCAGGATTTATCGTTGCAGACCAAGAGATTCTTACCCTTCTTGCGGAAGAGCATCTTGCCGCAGTCGGGACACTTTTCGTTGGTGGGCATATCCCATGAAGAGAACTGACAGTCAGGATATCTCTCACAGCTGTAGAAGAAGGAATTGTTTCTTCCGTTCTTGGTGATTATCTTAGCGCCGCAGTCGGGACAGAGGATACCTGTCTCCTTATTGATACGCTTGGTATTCTTACACTTGGGGTAGTTCTCGCAGGCGTAGAAGGTTCCGTATCTGCCTGAACGGATTACCATATCTGCACCGCATACCTCGCAAGCAAAGCCTGCCTTCTTGGGAGGCTCCTTTTCGGTAGATTCGACAGCCTTGCCGTCCTTACCGATACGCTTTGTATTTTTACATTCGGGATAGTTGGGACATGCGGCGAACTTGCCGAAGCGTCCGTTTTTTACGATCATCTTGGCGCCGCAGAGCTCACATACTATATCGGTCTCCTCCGGAGGAACCTCGATCTTCTGTGCCGCCAGGACCTTCTCGGCCTCGTTGAGCTCCTTTGCAAAGGTGTCATAGAAGGTAGAGAGTACCTCGAGCATACTGTGCTCACCATTCTCAATGCTGTCTAGGCGGTCCTCAAGATTTGCTGTGAATTTATAATCGATGATGTCCGAGAAGCTGTCCATCATCAGCTTGTTCGTTATCTCTCCCAAGGGAGTGGGTTTAAGAACCTTAGCCTCACGTTTAACGTAGTTTCTCTGAATGATGGTAGTTACTATGGATGCAAAGGTACTGGGTCGTCCGATTCCCATCTCCTCGAGGAACTTGATAAGGGATGCCTCGGTATATCTGGGCGGAGGCTCTGTGAAATGCTGCTCGGGCTTGATTTCCTTTGCGGTGAGAGTCTGGTTTTCATAAAGCTCGGGAAGAGTGGAGTCTTTATCTGCATCTACCTCCTCGTAGATAGCGAGATAACCGGGGAATCTGAGAGTGGAGCCGGATGCTCTGAACTCATGTCCCGTTGCAAGAATGGATGCATTCACGGTGTCGAAGGACGCGCTCTCCATCTGGCTTGCTACAAATCTGCTCCAGATAAGTCTGTAGAGCTTATACTGATCGGGAGAGAGATATTTCTTGATCATATCGGGAGTGAGCTTGACGTTGGAGGGACGGATAGCTTCGTGGGCGTCCTGTGCTCCCGCCTTTGTCTTGTAAACTCTCGGGGTCTTGGGATAATAGCTCTCACCGTAGGTGTTTATGATATAATCTTTAGCCGCAGCCTGTGCCTCTGCGGAGATACGCAACGAGTCGGTACGCATATAGGTGATAAGACCCTGAACGCCGCCGTTCTTTGAGCCTATATTGATGCCTTCATAGAGCTCCTGAGCTACCTTCATGATACGCTGGAGCTGGAAGCCTAACTTTCTTGAAGCCTCCTGCTGCATGGTGGAGGTGATAAAGGGAGGAAGGGGATTCTTCTGTCTTACAGCCTTCTTCACAGAGTCAACGATAAAGGGCTTACCATCGACCGCATTGTATACAGCCATAGCATCCGCTTCGGTCTTAAGCTCAGCCTTTTTACCACCTGTGCCGTAATATTTTGCTTTAAAGGAAGCCTTCTCTTCTGTGAGAAGAAGTGCCTCTATGGTCCAATATTCTTCGGGATTGAAGGCTCTGATCTCTTCCTCGCGTTCGACGATTATTCTTGTAGCAACAGACTGAACACGTCCTGCGGAGAGACCGCTCTTGATACTCTTCCAGAGAATGGGGCTTATCTTATAGCCTACGATACGGTCGAGTATTCTTCTTGCCTGCTGGGAGTTTACCAGATCCATGTCGATATCACGGGGAGCCTTGATGGCTGTCTTGATAGCCGATTTTGTGATCTCGTTAAAGGTTACTCTTTTGGTTTTCGCAGGATCAAGCTCCAATGCTGTTGCCAAATGCCAGGCTATAGCCTCGCCCTCACGGTCAGGGTCAGTTGCGAGGAAAACCTTGTTTGCTTTCTTGGCTTCCTTCTTTAATTCCTTGATAAGGTCGCCCTTACCTCTGATATTGATATATTTTGCATCAAAGTCATTTTCAATATCAACACCGAGGCTGCTCTTGGGCAGGTCTCTTACGTGACCCCAGGAGGCTACTACCTTGTAACCCTGACCGAGGTAGCCTTTGATAGGTGTTGCTTTTGTAGGTGACTCAACAATTACGAGATTTGACATTTAGTTAAATATCTGCACACGGCAGATTCCTTTCTGAATGTATGGGATTTATAATAAATAATGTTTTTCAACCTTACTTCAACCGTCTGTATTTATTGCCTGCACTTACCTCAATATAACCCTTGAGCTCAAGCATTGTTAATGCAGACATTATTTCGTTAGGTGTATATTCGGGAATATACAGATAGTCCTGAGAGCGTGCGTCGCTTATATCGAGCCTTTCGAAGATAGCTCTTTCGACACCTGTTAGATCGCTTGGAATTTCGGACGGATCTGCTTCAGTCACCGATTCGGGTGCTTTTTCGGACTTATCCTCTGCGGTGCGGGCTGTTTTTCTTGTCTTGATAAACGAGTCCTTTGCCTTATGGGCAGGGGAGTAATCGTAGATAAAATCGCAGGCACCAAGGTCGGGGTAGAGGTATCGGTATTCGTCTATAATATCTGATACCCTTGTTACTATCTTTGCGCCGTCGCTGATAAGCTGATTTGTTCCTACAGAACCGGAATTTCCGATGTTACCGGGGAGAGCATATATCGCTCTGCCTTGCTTCTTTGCGGTGTTGGCTGTTATGAGCGAGCCGCTTCCGTTATCAGCCTCAAACACCACTGTAGCTTGAGACAGACCGCTTATAATACGGTTACGCTTCGGGAAGTTCATGGGAGAGGTCTTATAAAAGGGGTGATATTCGGTCAGGAGAAGACCGTTTCTCGCTATCTCTACCATAAGAGGTCTGTTCTCCATGGGATACACCTTGTTTATACGGCAACCGAGGACAGCTACCGTCTTACCACCCGCATCAAGTGCGGCTCGGTGACAGGCTGTATCTATTCCTGCGGCAAGACCGGATACCACTACGGCTCCGCATTTTGCCAGATCGTGACAGAAGGCATATGCGGCGTCATGTCCGTATCTGGTCATATCCCTTGTACCGACACATGCCATACACAGCATATCGTCAAGCTTATACAGCGTTCCGATATAATACAACACTGTGGGTGAATCGGGTATCTGACGTAAACGGTCAGGATATCTCTCGTCATCATAACAGAGTATCTTTACGTTATTATTGTCACACCAGCCGATAATACGCTCTGCCTCGTCTGTGGATTTGTCGAGAAGAGCACTTTTCTGTCTTGGAGACAGTCTTAGCCCTTTAAGCTCATCCTCCGAGGAATTGTATATATTTTCAATATTATTGTCAAAGGCAGGAAGCAGTCTCTGGTGAGCAGACGTTGCCACACCTAAGGCAAGACTTAACCATACCCAGTATTTTCTGTTTTTCATAATTATAATACCTTTGAGATTTCCCACATGAGAAGGGATGCAGCCACCGATGCGTTAAGCGATTCGGTATCGCCACGCATAGGTATAAGGACTGACGTATTATTACAAGCCTTGATCACGCTTTCCGGTACTCCGTGTCCCTCATTTCCGACGATGAACACCGTTTTGGAGGTGATGGTTATATCGGAAAGGGAAGTACTGTTTGCCGAAAGCGCGGAGGGGAGCACGATATAACCGTCATCGTAAAGCTTGCGTATCGTTTCTTCGATATTCTCTGTACGGTGCATACTCTGTCTGAAGAATGCACCCATTGAAGCACGGATGACCTTAGCATTATATTCATCGGCACAGTCGTGAAGAATAAGAGTGTCTATGCCAAAAGCTCTGGCTGATCGAATACAGGTTCCGAGATTTCCCGGATCTCTGACCGAGCAGAGAATAAAGACTGTTCCGAGCTCAGCTTTGGCTGGGATATTCTTTTTTGCGATACAGAATATGCCGTCGGGTGCTCTGTCATCGGAGAGCTTTTCGTATACCGTATCTGTTACAGTATATATCGGAGCATTTACTCTGTCAAGGGGGATATTTTGTGTTTTTACGTATTTTTCTGTTATAAAAACCGATTCAAAGGTTACAGCGCTTTCAAGAGCCTCTTCGAATAGCTTTCTGCCCTCGAAGTAGTATAAGCCCTTTTGTTCGCGGTATTTTCTGTCCTTTAATTTTGACGCTTCTACTATAGTTTTGTTCGTTCTTGAGGTGATTATGTTATTCATAATTTATCCATTTTAACGGCGAAATCCCTCAGGCGCGTACACGCCTGAGGGATATTATATATAAATTAGAGAGCCTTCTTAGCTGCATCTACGAGAGCTGCGAATGCTTCCTTATCGGAAACTGCGAGCTCAGCAAGCATCTTTCTGTTAAGGTTGATATCAGCCTTCTTAAGACCGTGCATGAACTGAGAATAGTTGATGCCGTTAACCTTAGCCTGTGCAGAGATTCTGGTGATCCAGAGAGAACGGAAATCTCTCTTCTTCATCTTTCTGCCGGCGAATGCGTAGTTACCGCTCTTGAGTACCTGCTGCTTCGCCATCTTAAAGTGCTTACTCTTGGCACCCCAGTAACCCTTGGCGAGCTTTAAAACTTTATTTCTTCTCTTGCGCGTCATCATAGCGCCTTTTACTCTTGCCATTTTATTATCTCCTTCTTAAACTAAAATTCTGTGATATTACTTTGCGTAGGGCATAAGCTTCTTTACGGCGGGAGCCATAGAATCGCTTAAATAACCTGCTTTTCTGAGGTGCATCTTACGCTTAGAGGACTTGAGACCGAGCTTATGACGACGGTCGGTGTGATTGATCTTTACCTTACCGGTAGCTGTTAACTTAAATCTTTTTGCTGTAGCCTTATGTGTTTTGATCTTTGCCATTTTTATATATCTCCTTTCATTTTGTAGCTTTGGCGGATTGAGGTGCTAAGAACATGGAGAGGAATCTTCCTTCCAGCTTAGGCTGCTTATCGATGATACATATATCCTCGCAGGCTGCGGAGAACTTTGCAAGAAGATCAGCACCGATCTCCTGATGTGCCATCTGACGCCCCTTAAATCTAACAACAACCTTTACCTTATCACCATGCGCCAGGAACTGACGCGCGCGGTTTACCTTGGTGTTAAAGTCATTAGTATCAATACGGCAGGAAAGCTGAATTTCCTTTATGTCAACGACCTGCTGTTTCTTTTTTGCTTCCTTCTCACGCTTATCACGCTCATAACGGTACTTACCGTAATCCATGATTCTGCATACGGGCGGATCTGCCTGTGCCGCTATAAGTACAAGGTCGAGACCTGCATCATAGGACATATCAAGCGCCTGATCGAAAGAAACGAGTCCGAGCTGCTCGTTGTCTGCGCCGATGATACGGACTGTCTTGGAGCCTTCGAAATTGATCTTTTCGTTGATAAGAAGCTCCTTTGAGTTGTTATTATTTTTTATAGGACTGCACCCCCAAATAAAATAAAAAATGTGCGAAAGCAAAATCTCCGCACAAATACAGCACTACCTCATCCATAGAGTAGTACGATATTGACCCACGCTTTGTTTCGGTTACGGGGTGAGAACGGATGGTTCTGCTTCATTTACTGCGATAGTATACCACAGTTGTTTTTATTTGTCAAGACTTTTTTTGAAATAAAAAATAATTTTTGGTCTTGAAATCGTCGTGTAAATGTTATATAATAAATAGTATAGAATTTTTCGCGAGGTAAATATAATGGAAAATATGGTTGATTTCGGTCTGCAGCTTTATAGTATAAACGATTATACCGCAGACGATATGGAATATGCGTTCAAGAGAATTCAGGAATTCTATTATAAGTTTGTAGAGTTTGCAGGCTTCTTCGGCAAGAGCGCACGGGAGATAAAGGATCTCCTTGAAAAATATAAATTCGGAGTTATCGGCGCTCACGTAGCTGTGAAGGATATTATAGCAGACTTTGAGGGTGTTGTCAAATATCATAAGGAAATAGGTAATACCAACATTGTTATCCCCGCTTACGAGATATACAACAAGGAGCTCGTTTATGAGCTTCGTGATTTCATCAATGAATATCAGCCTAAGTTTGAGGCTGAGGGCATGAAGCTTTATTTCCATAACCACGATAAGGAATTTAAGCCTAACAAGGACGGCGTGGTACCTTTTGAGGTTTTGTGGAACGAGACCAACGTTCTTTTTGAGGTTGACACCTTCTGGGTGTTCTTCGCAGGACTTGATCCCGTTAAGTTCATGGAGGAGCATAAGGAAAGAATCGGTCTTGTGCATATCAAGGACGGTCTTATGGACCGTACTCCCAAATCTTTGGGCGAGGGTGTTGCACCTGTACGTGCATGCGTTGATTATGCGCTTGAAATGCGCTGGCCCATGATTGTTGAAAGCGAGGGTCAGATTCCCGACGGTATCAACGACGTAAAGCGTTGCTACAAGTTCTTCAAGAGAATGGCTCTTGAGGCAAGCGAAGAAAATAATGGCTAAGCAGATTTGGAAGGGTTCGGCACAGCTCTCGCCTGTGCCCTGTGTCCTTGTGACAAGCGGCAGCGTTGAAAAGCCGAATGTGTTTACGGTAGGCTGGACGGGAATAATAAATTCCCAGCCCCCCAAGCTCTACGTTTCTATACGTCCCGAGAGATATTCATACGAGCTTATCAAGAAAAGCCGTGAGCTTGTGGTCAATCTTCCTACCCAGGCGATGACACGAAGCGTTGATATATGCGGAGTGCGAAGCGGTCGGGATATGGACAAATTTGAAAAATGCAATTTTACCGCCGTTCCCGGGGCAAACGTATCCGCTCCCGTTATTGAGGAATGTCCCATAGCCCTTGAATGTAAGGTTTTCGATATAATCCCCCTCGGTACGCATGATATGTTTCTTTGCGATATAGTATCGGTGGATGTTGAGGAGAGTCTTCTTGACGATAAGGGAAAGCTCCGTATGGAGAGATGTAACCTTATTGCATACTCTCACGGTGATTATATGGCTCTGGGCAGAAAATTAGGTTCCTTCGGCTATTCCGTAAGAAAGAAAAAAACTAATAAAAGAGAGAAATAAAATATGGAAACTAAAAAAGATTGGTATAAAGACGCGGTGGTATATCAGATATACCCCAAGAGCTTCTGTGACTCCAACGGAGACGGTATAGGCGATTTCAAGGGAATTATCAGTAAGCTCGATTACTTAAAGGATCTGGGTGTTAATACAGTGTGGATATCCCCCTGTTACCCCACCCCCGATAAGGATAACGGTTACGATATTTCTGACTTTGACAATGTAGACCCCAAATTCGGCACAATGGAGGACTTTGAGGAGATGCTTGAAGAGATGCATAAGAGAGGCATCCGCCTTCTTATGGATCTTGTTGTAAACCATACTTCGGATGAGCATGAGTGGTTCAAGAGTGCTATTCAGGGTAAGGATGCAAAGTACCGTGATTACTATATCTGGAAGGATCCCGTTAACGGTGGACCTCCCAACAAGTGGGGCGGCGATGCCATCGGCGGTTCTGCCTGGATATATGATGAAAAGAGCGGTCAGTATTATCTCCACGTTGGCTTCCATTATCAGCCCGACCTCGATTGGGAAAACCCCAAGGTTCGTGAAGAGATAGCTAATATGATCAACCGCTGGTTTGACCGCGGTGTAGACGGCTTCCGCTGTGACGTTATCAACATGATATCAAAGGACTTTGACGCGCCCCATCCCGGTGACGGACCCAGACTTCACGAGTTCCTTCACGAGCTCTATGAAAAGTGCTTTAAGCCTCACAACGCGTTTACCGTAGGTGAGGTATGGGATCTTCCTCCCGAGGATTCTCTTATGCTTACACATCCCGACAGAGGCGAGCTTACCCTTGCTTTCCAGTTTGAGCATATGAGAGTGGGACGTGAGGACGGCAAGCGCTTCTATCCTGCAGAATTCAAGCCTCACGATTTCGTTGACGTTCTTGCAAAATGGCAGAAGGGTCTTAACGGTGAGGGCTGGAATGCACTCTGTATGGAAAATCACGATCAGCCCAGATGTCTTAACCGCTTCGGCAATACGGGCAAGTACAGAAGAGAAAGCGCAAAGATGCTTGCAACTCTCCTTTACTGTCAGCAGGGTACCCCCTTCCTTTATGAGGGTCAGGAATTGGGCTGTATCAACCCCATATTCCACACTCTTGAGGAAAGTATAGATATCGAATCCTGCAACAATCAGGATATCCTCGTTAAGAAGTTCGGTGTTGAAGAAACGCTCCGCCGTTTCTCCTTTGACAGCCGTGACTGCGGACGCGTTCCCATGGCATGGGATGACAGTGAAAACGGAGGCTTTACTACCGGTAAGCCTTGGATAAAGCTTAACGACTTCTATAAGGATATTAACGCTAAGAACGAACTTGCCGCAGCGGACGGAGTTTACGGTTATTATAAGAATCTCTTTAAGGTAAGAGCGGCTAACAAGACTCTTATGAGAGGTGACTTTGAGCTTCTCAAGAACGCTGACGGTGAGGTAGTATTCCGCCGTTTCCTTGAAGGTGAAAAGGATGTTTATGTTGTTCTTAACTATTCTGAAAAGAAGATCAAGGTGAATAAACCCTGCAAGGGTGGTAAGCTTATGCTCTCCACACACCAAAGAAAGAGACTTGACGAAAATATGACCTTAAAGCCCTACGAGGCAATGATCGTAGAGGCTTAATATATCATTTTGTACATGAAGGGAGTGAGAATTGAATGGACACGGGCAGTAGTGCTAATTTTAAACCCGGCGGGCGATCGGTCAGAATAATCTCGGCTACGGCACGTGGCAGGATATTCTGACCCCTGGTCCTCCGATATTAAAGAAGGGAGGATAATAGATGTACGAAAATGCACTTGAACTGTTAAAAGAAAAAAGATATCCCGAGCTTCGTACCATGCTTATGGAGATGGAGGCTCCCGATATCGCGTTGCTTCTTGAGGAGGCGGAGATGGAGGTTGTACCCCGTATCTACCGCATACTTCCCAAGGAGCTGGCTGCAGAGACCTTTACCGAGATGGATGCGGATATGCAGGAGATGCTTATCAGATCCTTTTCCGACAACGAGCTCGGAGAGGTATTGGAGGAGATGTTCCTTGACGATATGGCTGACCTTGTTGATGAGATGCCCTCATCCCTTGTTACCAGAATACTGAGAGTGACATCCTCTGACAACCGAAAAATAATCAATGAGCTTCTCAACTACCCCGAGGACAGTGCGGGAAGTATCATGACGATAGAATTTGTCGACTTTAAGAAGCATATTACCGTCAAGGAGGCTTTTGATATTCTCCGTAAGACAGCCCCCGACAAGGAGACGGTATACACCTGCTACGTTACCGATGCGCGCCGCCATCTTATCGGCGTTGTAACGGTAAAGGACCTTCTTCTTGCTCCCTATGACGAGATCATAGAGAATATCATGGATACGGGTGTTATATATAACTATACCCATGACGATAAGGAAGAGGTTGCGAGAGATATCGAAAAATACGGCTTCCTTGCCATGCCCATCGTTGATAATGAGACCCGACTTGTGGGTATCGTAACTGTAGACGATGCTATCGAGGTCATATCGGAGGAGGCAGAAGAGGACTTTGCCATCATGGCGGCGGTAACTCCCAGTGAGGAGACTTATTTCAAGACCTCAATATGGGGACATTCCAAGAATCGTATCCTCTGGCTTCTCATACTTATGCTTTCGTCCACCTTCACGGGAATGATAATCACCAATTACGAAACGGCGATGAACGCTCTGCTCGTCTCCTTTATCCCCATGATAATGGGTACGGGTGGTAACAGCGGATCCCAGTCCTCGGCAATGATCGTCCGCGGTCTTGCTACCGAGGAGATCAAGCTTAAGGATTTTATGCGAGTCTTTATAAAGGAGTTGTGTATAGGTGTCTTTGTCGGTGTTGTTCTGGCGGTGGTAAACGCTCTTCGTACATGGCTTATGTATGAGCTAATGTATAAGAACGATCCCGTGTATGCCGAATATAATATATGGATGGTCTCCCTGACCGTAGGTCTGACCATTATCGGTGTAGTCGTGCTTGCAAAGATACTTGGTGCGGTGTTGCCTATGTTGGCGAAGAGACTTAATCTCGACCCCGCGATCATGGCATCCCCTCTTATCACGACCATCGTGGATACCTGCGCCGTATTGCTCTATTTCAATATTGCGATCGCGGTGTTGTCTATATAAAAACAATATTAAAAAGCTAAAGTGCCTGAATGCACTTTAGCTTTTTTGATATATAGGAAATTGCTCCGTTTCGGGCATTGAAGTTAGAGGTTTTGACGTAGTTCATGCCCGATCATCGGTGCGGGCCGGCGCCCGCTTTTTTGATATATAGGAAATTGCTCCGTTTCGGGCATTGAAGTTAGAGGCTTTGACGTAGTTCATGCCCGATCATCGGTGCGGGCCGGCGCCCGCTTTTTTGAATTATTGGGATTTACTCTGTTGCGTAAATTATTATTTGATCGAAAGATACATAGCGGGGCGAAGGGCAACATTTGTCGAATCTACATATGCTCCGCTAAGGTCGGCATTGCCGTTTTCATCCACCATTGCCGCCTTACTTGAATTGATACCCGGAGTTCTGAGCCACCAGGCAGCCATGACCGTAAGGTCCTCGGAGAGAGAGCCCTGTTTGCGGGTATACCATGTGGGATAGGTCTTGGCGTTCTCGCCAAAGCCTATATGCTTCTTCACCTCGTCATAGCTCAAAAGGAATATTCTGTCCGAGGTGTAGTTTCCTGCGCTTGTATCAAACTCGGGATTCTTAGTGTTGGGGACGGTGGAGTTTGTGATAAAGGCACGCTCCTCATCGCTGAAATTGTTTATATAGAAATCAGCGTTAAGGAAGGTACGCAGTGTTGAGGTCTCCCAGGTTACAGAGGAATCATTCTCGTTGTAGGGGATACAGTCAATAGAGTTTACAGAAACGACGAGTATCTTATCCTTGGTCTTGTCAATGACCTTCCAGGTGAGTGCTTCTGCACCGTTTTCAGCAGAATTATCCTGCTCGTAGCTTCCGAGAGTGATGATATCTCCGACGTTAGCGTTGGTAAGAAGGCTCTTTAGTGCGCTGTCCTCGGGTATTACCTCAGGTTCATCGGATTTCTCGGGCTCTGTTATATCCTCGGTCTCCTCCGTTTCGGCCTCATCGGGTACCGATGTTTCTGCAGGCTCTGTCTGCTTTGTGGGAGCAGTTGTATCGGCAACTGTCTTGTCGGTGTCTTCCTCTTTTTCTTCTTTGGGAGAGTCATCCTTTTCCTCTGCGCTGTCCTTTTCTTCGCTTACCTCCTCGACCCCTACAAGCTCACGAAGCTCGGGAATAAGCATAAAGGAGGCGACGGCGCCGCCGATAAGCAATACCAGAATAATCAAAATTACAGGTAACGGATTCTTTTTCTTTTTACGGTTTTCTTTGTGCTTCTCCGCGGTCACGGGAGCTTTGGGAGGCAGATTACTTACCGCAACCGTCTTGTCAAGCTGATGTTCTGTCTTTACCGGCGGTAACGTATTAGACGTAACCGTTTTTGGTGTGCTCTTAATCGGTACGGACCTTGCCTGATTAGAGACGGAAAGAAGTGCATTCTTAAAGGCTGTGGGTGTCTTGAAACGCTTTTGTGGATCAAAGGAGCAGGCACACAGTACGATGTTGGCTAATTGTGGAGAGGCGTTACAGGGAGGAGGCAGAGGCTCGCCCGAAAGACGTCTGTCAGTCGCCTGCTTGCGCTCGTTATAAGTAAGAGTTGGCTTATTAGGATCAAGGAAGGGGTGACGGTTATTATTAAGAAGGGAATAGAGCACTATACCGAGAGAATAGATGTCAACGGTGGCATCGTAGCTCTTACCGTGGGCTACCTCGGGTGCCATATAGGTAAAGGTACCCTTGGAGGACATAGCTCCCGATGTCTTGCTCAGCTCCTTTGCAATACCGAAGTCGCCGATCTTGAAGTCTCCGTATTTTGATACGAAGATATTGGCGGGTTTAATATCTCTGTGGATAATATTGTTCTTATAGCATATTTCAAGGGCTGAGCATAGGTCTGTCGCTATCTTGATTATCTCCTTTTCGGTAGGAGTGTGATTCTCAAGGTAAGCGTCGAAGGTGTCTAAAAGCTCCATTCTGATGAATATTTCCCAGCCGAACTCGTTTTCCTTCTCGATTATCTTATAGTCCTCGACCGAAACGATGTTAGAAACACCCTTCATGGTCTCCATCAGCTTTATCTCGTTGATGAAGTCATTAACTATACCCTCGATATAGCCGCGGGTCTCCTCTTCGCTCATTCCCTCGGCACGAAGAGCCTTAAGCTCTCCTATACCGCTCGGTACCGATATAAGCTTGATTGCAGCTTCGGAACGCAGAGAGTGATCCTCTCTTACCGCCTTGTATACCTTTCCGAATGAGCCCTCGCCCAGTATTTGCCCAACCTTCCAATCAGGCCAGAAGGAAGAAATTTTCTCAATTCCCATAGTTAACTCCGAATTTTGTTGAATTATTAGATTTATTATAGCAAAGATTTGAAGGTAAATCAATAAAAAATCTCAATATAGTTTGCAAAAATCAAAAAAATATGATATAATATGATAAATTTATGAAAGGAACGTGTTCCGATACCATGAAAAGATTACTTGCCTTGCCGATAGCGATATTTACGATGCTCTTTGCAGCTGCTATCGGCTTAGGTATTATACATACTACAAATTTTATATATGAGGCGGATATTCATCTGTTTGGGATGATCGATCAAACACAATATTCCCCTGAGGAGGCTGAGGTCAATGTAGAGAGCGTTCTTTCGTATCTCTCGCCATTCTCAAACGAGGAGTTTGACCTTGTGACCCTGCCTTATTCGGAAACGGGAGCCTCGCATTTTGCCGATTGCAAGGCCGTTTTTAACGGATTATATGTTTTGGGTCTGATATCCCTTATTGCACTTGTGCTGATATTTCTTTTTTTGAAGCCCGACCGTAAAACCAACCGTCTCGGCGCTCTTATCATTCTTCTTCTGCCCTTGACAGTGCTTCTCGCCATGGCAATAGACTTTCAGACAACCTTTACTCTCTTTCATGAGCTTCTCTTTTCTAATTCGGATTGGCTCTTTGATCCCTATACCGATCCCATAATAACCATATTACCTGCCGAGTTCTTTATGCACTGCGGTATATTTATTGCGCTGATTATACTTGTATCTGCATTTATTCTCTGCTTTATGGGAAAGAAGGATAAGAAAAATGAGCCGAAGAAAAGATATGCAGACGGCAGTATGAAGTCAAGACCCACCCTTGACCGTATAGACTCTGTCGATGACTTAAAGAAGGTTAAGAGTGATGATATCCCCAAGCTTGCTCATGAGATCAGAGATTTTCTTGTAGAGAAGGTCAATGTGCAGGGCGGACATCTTGCATCCAATCTCGGCATTGTAGAGACCACTATTGCCATTCACAGGAATTTCAGTACCCCGAAGGATCATATTATATGGGATGTAGGTCACCAGAGCTATGTTCATAAGATAATTACGGGCAGAAAAAAGGATTTTGATACCCTTCGTACTCCGGGAGGACTCTCAGGCTTTACCAAGCGAAGCGAAAGTGAGCATGACTGTTTTGGTGCAGGTCATTCCAGTACCTCTCTCTCTGCGGCTCTCGGCTTTGCCCAAAGTGATAAGAGAAACCAAAGCGATGCCTATACTATAGTTGTTTTGGGTGACGGAGCCTTCACGGGCGGTATGATACATGAGGCTATGAATAACTGCTCAAACGATCTTCGTCTGATTATTCTTCTAAACGAAAATGAGATGTCTATATCGAAGAATAAGGGCGGCTTTGCCGACCATCTGTCGGATATACGAACTACCAAAAAATACTTTAAATTCAAGGCTGCCACAGAGAATACCCTTGAGCATATTCCTCTTATAGGTAAGCCTACCGCACGCCTTATCCACCGTATAAAGAAGAGACTTAAAAACTTCTTCTATTCCACGAACTATTTTGAGGATATGGGTCTCTATTATATGGGTCCGGTAGACGGTAACGATTATAAAGCTGTGGAAGATATGCTTCAGGTAGCAAAGAAGCTTAAGCGTACTACTCTCATACATTTGAGAACCAAGAAGGGTTGCGGATATAAGGAGGCGGAGAATATGCCTCAGCAGTATCACGCAGTTCCTAAAGGGGGAGTTTGTGAGGAGAAGGAGGGTTTCTCGGAGAATTTAGGTAAGGCTGTTTATGAGATAGCTAAGTATGACAAGACGGTGTGCGCTATTACCGCCGCCATGCCCCATGGAACCGGACTTGAGATAATCAAGCACCGTTTACCCGATCAGTTCTATGATGTTGGTATAGCTGAAGAGCATGCCGCTACCTTTGCCGCAGGTTTGTGTGCCAACGGCATGATACCCTACTTTGCTTGTTATTCAAGCTTTCTGCAGAGGGCATATGATAATATAGTTCATGATATAGCCCTGCAGAAGCTTCCGGTAATTCTGTGTATAGACCGTTGTGGACTTAACGACGGTGACGGTGCCACCCATCACGGTATATTTGACGTTTCATTTTTGTCAGCGATACCGAATATGGATATTTACACTCCGGCCACATACGAGGTATTGCGTTTGTGTATAGAGGATTCTCATAACAATGCACATCCCTGTGCCGTCCGTTATCCCAGAGGTAGTGAAAGGGAAGAAATCAAAAGGAGCTTCTATCCCTGCGGTGTCGACAAATTATCCCTTGTCAGGGGCGACGGTGACGGTGATAATGCGGAATGTGTGATCATAACCTACGGTAATATTGCTACTGAGGCTCTCAGGGCGAAGGAACTGTTAAAAAATGACCGTGTCAAGGCATCGGTTATTCTCCTTGAAAAGCTGAAGCCTTATGGCGATATTGCAGAGTTGATAGCCGGTATGATCGGCGAGGCTTGTACAACGCTTATCTTCCTTGAGGAGGGCATAGAAAACGGAGGTGCGGCTCAATGCCTTTGGGACAAGCTTTCCGCTTATCCCGAAATTGTCGGTAAGAGATATATTATCAAGGCAATAGATGACGACTTTGTTAAGGGGGAGAAGAGAAGAACTCTCTTTGAAAGCGCTCATCTCACCGCTGAAGATATTGTGATCAGTTATAAATCACAAAATAATCGTTAAATCGTGCAGATATATTTTAATTGTGCATTGAAATGTATGGTAATAATAATGTATAATATGTATGTATTTTAATGAAAATGCCGATTGAGTTGTAAAAACAAGCGGCTTGTTTTGTTCAAAATATTTAAAACAAAAATATTTAAATTTGAAAGGATATATTATCATGGCAGAAAAAGAGATAGTAATGAACGGTGCCGGTATCGAAGAAATAGGATTTCCTATGTGGCCCCAGTTCGCTCCCGAAACAGTTAAGGACGTAACAGAACCCATTATCAACGGTAAGGTAAACTACTGGACAGGTAAGAAGGGTATGGAATTCGAAGAGATGTTCAGAGAATGGGCAGGTGCTAAAATGGCAGTTTCCTGTACCAACGGTACTGCGGCTCTCCATATCGGTATTTCCGCTCTCGGTATAGGCCCCGGCGATGAGGTTATCGTTCCCTCCTACTCCTTTATAGCATCCTCCTTTGCTGTAGTTCAGGCGGGCGCTATTCCTGTATTTGCTGATGTAACCGAGGATCACACTATTGACCCCGCTTCCATCGAGAAGCTCATCACCAAGAGAACTAAGGGTATCGTTGTTGTTCATCTTTACGGTGTTGTTGCAGATATGGGTCCCATCCTTGAGATCGCAAAGAAGCACAACCTCTATGTAATCGAGGACGTTGCTCAGTGTATCGGCGGTGAGTACAAGGGTAAGAAGGCAGGTACTATCGGTGACGTTGGATGTTTCTCCTTCTGTCAGTCCAAGCACTTTACTACCGGCGGTGAAGGCGGTATGGTACTTACAATGAACGAGGATATCGGTTGGGAATGCCGTTCCTTCCGTGACCACGGTTATGATGTTCGTCAGAGAATGAATATGCTTGCTCTTGAAGAGAAGCTCCCC
>SVTI01000015.1 GCA_015063855.1 Oscillospiraceae bacterium | reverse complement strand
GCTCGACGAGAGCATCGTCTATGGCTCTGTTGCCGAATACTGCGACGAGGATAGCCTTGGCGCCGTTACCTTTGACTCCACGAATCGGTTTTAATGCGCTTTCGGGCACTCTGCCGCCGAAAACGGGCATTGAGATGATAACGGTATCATCCTTGTTAAAACACGGTAAAACCGTCTTATTTTCGGTTATATCGATAGCTGTATAATTCTTATCATAAGCTGCGGCTAATATATCCGCAACCTTCTTTGTACCCCCTGTGGGGCTGAAATAAACAGAAAATGTGCTCATAATTGCCTCCGAATAAATATGAGGTAATTATAGCACATTTTTTATTATTAATCAATCTTTGAAAGCAATTTTGTTCCCGTAACTATCTCCGAGCCGAATATGACGTCATCGGGATATACGTCTTTATAGTTATACTTGATTTCAAGTGGGACGGGATTAAAGAGGATATAGCTCTTTTTTGTCTTTTCTTTTGTGATATAAGAGGGAAGAGATACAAAGGGGGTGTGCCATGAGAAGGTGTTGCCTGCACCGATTCTGCCTCCAACTATGCGAAGTCTTTTCTTGATACGAAACTGTGTTTCTGTTAGCTCAATTGTTTCGCGTTTGTTATGAGCAAAGATTATATATACATCGGTAGTCTCTCCGGTCTCTTTATCTGTCAACGTAAAGCCCCTTGATATTCGTTCAGGGGAGAATAAAGTCAGCCAAGAGGTTACTGTATACCTTTTTCTGTCTATTGAGCAGAATATTCGAAGTCGTTTAAAGAACATTCGTATATAGGGATATGACAAGATCAGAGCAGTGACGAATATAATAATGAGATAAAATTCCATTGTACCCCTCCTTTGTTGTTATTATAACATAGAAAACAAAAAATGGAAAGCGTAAACCTTCCATTTTAGAGTCTTTTATTTTGTTGAAAATACAAATTAATTCTTTCCCTTTCTCAGGTGGTTGGGAAGTATGTGGTCGTGCTTGAGTTTTACGGGCTTGAGCTGGATATCTCCCGCCTTGATAAGAGCGATCTTTGTGAGCATCGGACCAAAGAGCTCGTATACGAGAACTGCGAAGAGACAGATGTTTCTGATAAGGGCGCCTGTTTCACCGAGTTCATTTGCTGCGGTAAGGGACATACCGATAGCAACACCTGCCTGAGGCAGCAGGGTAATACCAAGGTACTTTACAATACTTTCGTCACACTTCATAAGCTTTGCGGCACCGTAAGCACCGAAGTACTTACCGAGCGAACGGAAGACGATATAAACTATACCTACAATAACAATACTCCAGTTTGCAAATACCGAGAGATCAAGCTCTGCACCGTTAAGGACGAAGAAGAGAACGAATAGGGGAGCTGTCCACTTGTCGGCACGCTCCATCATATCCTCGGAGAAGTCACAGAGGTTGCAGAATACCGTTCCGAGCATCATACAAACGAGAAGTGAGGAAAATCCTATATGCACTGAGCCGAATTCAAGCTTGACCATCGAAAGACCAACTGTGAGAAGAACGAAGGTGATTGCAATTGTGAGACGCTTACTGTTAGAGGAGAAAAATCTCTCAAGGAATGTAAACAAAGCACCCATGATAAAGCCCAAAACAAGGGAAAATACTATTTCAAGCAAGGGGTTTACGATGATGGAAATAAGGTCAAACTGACCGTTCTGCATAGCCTTTGCTACACCGAAGGAAACCGCAAATACGATAAGGCCTACGGCATCATCGAGAGCAACGACGGGGAGAAGAATATCTGTGAGCTTACCCTTTGCCTTATACTGACGTACAACCATGAGTGTTGCTGCCGGCGCTGTTGCTGTTGCGATAGCACCGAGAACTACAGCGACAGGAAGAGTCAGTGTTTCGGGCATGAGAAAATGGAGACCTATTAAAGCAGCATCTACAAGTATTGTTGCGGTAAGCGCCTGAAGAATCGCGATAACTGTTGCCTGCTTGCCGATAGCTTTCAGCTGTGATACTCTGAATTCGTTACCGATAGTGAATGCAATAAAGCCGAGGGCAACCTCGCTGAATATCTTGAAGCCCTCAACCTGCTCCAAGGAATGGAAACCTAAACCGGGAAATTCGAGTAAGCCGATACAGAAGGGGCCTATAAGAATACCTGCGACGAGATATGCCGTAACTGCAGGTAATTTTAATATTTTAGCTAATCTTGAAAGCAGAAGACCTGCTATGATAGCAACACCTATAGTGAGTAATACTCGTGTTGTATCGCTTAATTTAATAATATCCTGTAAAAACGCTAACATTACCTTACCATCCTATATATAATAATCACAAGCATAGATTTTAACACTACAGGATATGCAATTCAACAGTATTTTGTGAACAAAAGAGGTGAAATTAATTAAGTTGAAAAACAACCGTATAGTTAAAAAACAAACAGAGTATGATTGCGGTCATACTCTGTTTGATGTAAATTATAGATACGATAATATTTCTCTTTTTTTAATAAGAAAATCTTCGGTAAGCTCATAGCCCTCAGGCTTACTTCCAAGATCGATGACCTTTGTGTTACCCGCGTTCTGCATAACAATTACCTTATCGGCGAGGATCAGTGCTTCGTCTGTGTCGTGGGTTATGATGACGGTAGATAAGCCTAATTTTGCCGAGATCTCAAGATACCATTTTTGCATCCTTGTTCTCGTTACTGCATCGAGGGCTCCGAAGGGCTCGTCGAGAAGTACCACATCCTGAGATTGGATATAGGTACGAAGCAATGCTGCACGCTGTCTCATACCACCCGACATCTCGCGAGGGTATTTATTCTCATAACCCGAAATACCGAAAAACTCAAAGTAGCCGGATACCTTCTTTATGGCATCCTTTTTTCTTTCACCCTTGATTATAAGGGGAAGAGCTACATTTTCGAGAACGGTGTAATAGGGAAGCAGAAGATCTCGTTGTTGCATGTAGCTTATCTGCCCCGGCTTACCCGTTATATCCTGATTCCTCAGAAATACGCTTCCGCTGTCGGGGGATATAACACCGGAAAGTATGTTTAAAAGTGTTGTCTTTCCAATACCGCTTGGACCGAGTAGTGCAAGGGTCTTGCCTTTCTCAAGCTCGAGGGTAAGCTCCTTGAATATTAAATTGTCACCGTATGTCTTGGTTATATCCTTGGCTATGAGTATATTTGTCATGTTTACTTGGGCAGATAATCGTTAGAGAAACCGTAATTATCTGCAATTTCCTTCTCTATAAGCTTGTTTTCCGAAAGATAATCAAAGAATCCATTCCAACGCTTTGCATCAAATTCACCCCAGCGCTTTGCATCATCGATATATTTGTCTGCAAGATATTTCTGGCTTGCAGTTACAATATCGCGGTCAAGCTCGGGAGCTGCGTCAAGGAGAATATCAGCCGCCTTTTCGGGATTCTTTACACAGTATTCATATCCCTTTGTGGTAGCTTCAAGAAATTTCTTGGCTAATTCGGGAGAATCCTTGAGAAAATCATTGTTTGCTATAAGAACGGGGGTATAGTAATCGAATGCGGGATCTATATCCTTGAATGCAAAGTAGTTGGTATCGAGACCCTTGACGTCACAGGCTACGCCGTCCCATGCGTAATAGATCCATACGCTGTCAACACTTTCCTTGATTGCGGTCATTGTATCCGTAACTGTAGAGGGAATCAACTCAACCTTGGAGAAGTCACCACCCTGCTTCTTCATTGAATCGGCTATAATCGACTGTTCTATGGGAAGCTCCCAAGTAGCGTATGAATGTCCTTCAAGGTCCTTGGCTTCTTTAATACCTTTGTCCTTGGTGGAAATGATTCCCGAGGTGTTGTGCTGAATGATTGCCGCAACGGCTGTTACGGGAAGGGGATCGTCCTTTGAGAAGGCGGGCGCTAAATAGTCCTGAAAATCAACTCCGAACTGCGCTTTGCCACTCGCTACAAGGGCTGCTGCACCATCTTCCGGTGGTTGTTCTATCTTTACATTTAATCCGAGATCCTTATAGTAGCCCTTTTCGAGTGCTACGTAGAGACCCGTATGATTGGTGTTGGGTGTCCAGTCAAGAACGACTGTTATTTCGTTTTCATCTTTTTTACCGCAGGCATAGAATGGGAATACCATCAATGCGCAGAGCAGTATTGCAATAACTTTTTTCATTATTCATTTTCCTCTTTCGTTTTGTAGGGCATAATCTTTTTTTCAAGTAATGAGATAAATGCCATGACCAGTATGCTCAATGCTGATATTACGAATATCACGGCGAACATTTTGTCATAGTCATAATTATTTTTTACTCTCATCATGTACACACCTAATCCTTTAGAGCCGCCGACCCATTCGCTGATAACGGCGGAAACGATACAATATGAGGATGATATCTTGAGTCCCGAAAAGAAATGGGGCATGGCTTTAGGCAGCTTCAGATGCCAGAATATCTGAAGATCGCTTGCACCCATGCTGCGAAGAAGTCTTATCTCGTCCTCGTCCGCTGAGGCAAATCCGTCAAGAAAGCCTATGGCAAGAGGAAAGAAGCAGACTATTACAATGAGTATGATCTTAGGCAGCATATCATAGCCGAACCATATTACAAGCAGTGGTGCTATGGCAATAGAGGGAATCGTCTGTGTTACAACAAGCAATGGATAGAGTGCGGTTTTTATAAGACTTATCTTGTCCATAAAGCATGCCAGCATAAAGCTGAGCACGATGCTTATTGCCATGCCTACAAATGTCTCCGAAAGGGTGTATAGCGCATTTCGCGACAGATTGTCAATATCGCTTATCAGGGCAGAGCATACCTCCAGGGGGGAGGGAAGGAGCAGACTTGGAACTATGCCGAGGCTGCATATTAACTGCCATATAAGTAAAATAAAAACAAATACACCTGTCGGTAAAAGATAATTAATTATGCTTTTTTGTCTTTTCATCGATGCTCATAACATCACCCTCAGCTTTGGCACAGATCTTGACGTATGTCATTATCTCCTCTGCACCTGCCTTGAGGCTTATTCTTGTTACTTCGGATATAATCTTCATTATTATATCATAGTCGCCCTCAACCGTGGTTTCAAAGGGTCCTACCGTTGTATGCAGACCAAAACTTTTGATGTAAGCTATAGCCTCGTCAACGATGCGTACCACCTCTCGGTTGTCTGCGTTCATAGGCAATATCTGAATTGCCGCACTTGTAAGGTTCATATTTGTTCTCCTTTCAAATACTATGTTTCTTTATTTGTCAGGTAATAAGCAATTCATGATTGCTTGATTACCGTGTACTGAATAAAGAATTAATGCTGAACTTAATGCGAGCATAAAAATAAGACTTCCCGTCGGAAGTCTTGAAATAGTGTCACTATCTCCCTCCGCCGGCATTATCCGGATCAGGTTATGGGTCCCAAGCTCAACGCTTGATCTCAGCCGAGGTAACTCAGCTCCCCTGTTGTACGTGTCAATTATAAACCTACAAATTTGATTTGTCAATAGTTTTGGTAAATTATTTTTCAAGTATAAGTGCGACAAATTTAAGATTACTGTCGCCTGTGTTCTCAAGGGCATGGCTCTCACCGTTGTCACAGAATAGAACATCTCCTGCCTTTACCTCATAGCATTCGCCGTTGTCATTATATAAACCTACACCCTCAGTTATGAAGTAAGTTTCGGTTTCGCCCTCGTGCTTGTGTTCACCAAGTGAGCACCCCTGCTCAAGTGTGATCTCTGCATACATACGGCATCCGCCTGACATCTGATCTGCTGTAAGGATGGAATCGGAAATAAGGTGACCCTTACCGCCGAAGCGTTTTTCTATTGTTTTTCTTGTTCTTGTAAGTTTCATAGTTTTTACCTCTTTTCATATTAAAATTATAACATATCGATACAGAAAAATCAATGTCAGAAAAAAGAAAAATCCAACTCAAACGAGTTGGATTTTTGGCTGCCGAATAGGGATTCGAACCCCAACAAACAGAGTCAGAGTCTGTCGTGCTACCGTTACACAATTCGGCATTGCTCTGCAACGGATGTTATTATAGCACTATAGATTTCATTTGTCAAGTACTTTTTGAAAGTTTTTTTGAATTATTTTTTTTGGCCGGTAATATAAATGTAATAAGTGATTATGAGAGGTAAAAGATGGATCTAAATGTGCTGTATTATTTGTTGGGGGCTTCGATTTTTCTGTCTGTCGCAAAAATATTTATAAAAAAATCAAAATAACTCTTGACAATTGAGGTGAAGTATGATATGATGTTCAAGTACCAAATATGCGGGTGTTGTTCAATGGTAGAATTCCAGCCTTCCAAGCTGGCTGCGTGGGTTCGATTCCCATCACCCGCTCCAGATAAGCCTTTTGTCCGATGACAAAAGGCTTTTTACATATCTTGTCAAGGAGAATCGTATTATGAAAAAGCTAAAAAAACGTCTTTTTGATATAGTTCAGGTAGCGGGGGATAACGACGTCGCCAGCCGCGTGTTCGATATATGTATCATCTGTCTTATATTTCTGAATGTTGTGCTTGTAATAGCAGAAACCTTTTCTCTGCCGAAAGCACTTCGAGAGTGTATAGGTTACATAGAGCTTGCTTCTGTGGCCATTTTTACGATTGAATATGTTTTACGATTCTGGACCAGCGACCTTCTCTATCCCGAAAAGAGAAGAATCGTTTCACGGCTTAAATATTTCTTTTCTTTTATAGCAATTATTGACCTTCTCGCAATATTGCCTTTTTATATTCCGTATATTATAGATATAGATCTTCGTGTTTTGAGAATATTGCGTACGGTCAGACTGTTCAGAATATTCAAGATTACAAGGTATACCACGGCGCTTAACGTTATAGGCGATGTATTTAAAAGAAAGAAAAATCAGCTTATATCCTCGATATTCGTTGTATTTCTACTTATGATAATTGCATCGGTTCTTATGTATAATATTGAGCATGATGCCCAACCTGATGCCTTCAGTAATGCTTTGTCGGCGCTATGGTGGTCGGTTGCTACTCTTACCACTGTTGGTTACGGAGATATTTATCCGATAACGGCTATGGGTAAGGTGCTCAGCGCGATAATTGCATTGTTGGGTATAGGTTTGGTAGCAGTACCGACCGGTATTATATCCTCCGGATTTATGGAAACCATTCACCGCGACCACGCAAAGGAGGATGGTGAGGAGGAAATATCATACTGTCCTCATTGTGGTAAAAAGCTAAAGTAGGTGTTTATATGTTTAAGGACATTTTCGGTAATATAAGATATAAGGTAGCACTTCATATACATACGACTCTCTCTGACGGTGGTAAGACGCCTGAGGAAGCTGCGGAAATATATAAAAATGCGGGCTATGATGTAATAGCCATAACAGACCATTGGTCATATTATCCTGAAGGTGAGATAAACTCGGTTAATATCATTTCGGGTATTGAGTATAATACCGGTGCAGCTGATACCGCAGAGGACGTTATGCACATTGTAGCTTTGGGAATGAAAAAAGCTCCCGAGATTTCGCGTGAAGCATCGAGACAGGAAATAATTGATGCGATCAACGGTGAGGGCGGAATTGCCGTTCTTGCTCATCCTGCTTGGTCCCTCAACACCTTGGAGGATGTTGTCTCTCTTAACGGTTTCTCTGCAACTGAGATATATAACAGCGTTTCCGATGTAGGTCAGAGCAGAAGAGGTTATTCCGGATATATCGTTGATGCGTTGGCAAATAAGGGAATTGTATTTCCTCTTATTGCTGCCGATGACGTACATTTCTATAACGGAGAGGATGAAACCAAGTCTTTTGTTATGGTCAAGGCAGAAAGTGATTCTCCTTCCGATATTATCAAGGCATTGAGACAGGGTGATTTTTATGCTACGCAAAGTCCTGAGCTTCATTTAAAGAGGGAAGGAAATATGATGATAGCGGATTGCTCGGAGGTTGTGGAAATCAACTTTATCTCCAATTCATCATATGCCCCGGACCGTATTATTACGGGCGAAGCGTTGACTCATGCCGAATATCCGATAAAGCCTTGGGAAAGGTGGATCAGACTTGAGGTAAAGGATAAAGACGGAAGATACGCTTGGAGCAATATTGTTGTACTATAGATAAGCAATCAAGGTGGCATAAACATCCGGTTTATACCACCTTTTTACACTTTTTTGAAGTCTCTTTGGTTTTATGGGAAATAGCTTACTTCGAGCGGATGCTCGCTTTTTTTGTTTAAAGTTTTATAACAATGAATTAATTGACAGTTTTTAATAAATATAATATAATTAGACTGTATAGGGGAAGGTGTACCCTTTTCTGTGTATAACAATATTACAAGCGAGGTTTATAGCCGTGGTTAGTGTGATCATGCCTGCGTATAATTCGCAAAGAACGATCGAATTGACATTAAAATCTGCATTGGCACAGACCTATAAAGATATTGAGGTCATAGTTGTCAATGATTGCTCTACAGACAATACCGACGAGATCGTAAAGAGTATCGCGGCGCAGGACTCAAGAGTAAAGTATTTCGTAAATGAGAAGAATTCCGGAGTTTCCTTTACCAGAAATTTTGCTATTTCACAGGCAAAGGGCGAATGGATCGCTTTTCTTGATAGTGACGATATTTGGCGTGAGGACAAGCTGGAGCTTCAGCTTAAGCTTGCCGAGAAGAGCGGGGCGCAGTTGCTCTATTCTTCATATTCAATGATCGATATTGACGGTAATAAGAGGTGCAACGACTTTATAGTAGATCCGGAAACCGATTTTGACAAGATGCTTGTTCGCAACGAGGTGGGGTGTCTTACCGCCATGGTTAAGAGCGAAGTGATGAGAAATTATAGCTTTTCCGGTGAATATGCTCATGAGGATTATGTTCTTTGGATGTCGATCCTCCGTGACGGATACAAGGCGGTCGGTGAGACAAAGGTCCTTGCCGATTACAGAGTATATCCCGGGACCAGAAGTGCAAACAAATTCAGAGCTGCTAAGAACAGATGGATCATTTACCGTAAAAAGCTTAAGTTGTCTGTTTTCAAGAGCTTTTCAAGCTTGATGAAATACGTGTTATCGGGGCTTAAGAAATACAAATCTGCTTCATAGTCCTTTATAAAGCTTTTAGAGTTTTTTGATATTCCCAAAACGAAAGAACAGTGGTTTCCCGTATTTATTAAGTAAAGAGAGGTGCTTGATTTGCCAAGGGTAAGTGTTATAATACCTGCATATAATTCAGGTGCAACCATTACCGAAACATTAAGATCTGTCTTAGCTCAAACATATAGCGATTTTGAGATTATAGTAGCCGATGATGGCTCAACTGACAATACTACTGAAACGGTGCTTCGTTTGGCGCAAGAAGATAATCGAATACATTTATTTCAATTGAAAGTGAATCAGGGTGTTTCAAAAGCCAGAAATTTTGCTATATCAAATGCGATTGGTGAATGGATTGCATTCCTTGATAGTGATGATCTTTGGGTAGAGGATAAACTTGAAAAGCAGTTGAAACTTGCTGAAAAAACCAATGCCGATATAGTGTACTGTTCTTACGGCATTATTGATGATAAAGGAAATAGAACGTGTACCGACTTTATTGTCGAAAAGCATACGAGCTACGATAAGATGCTGGCAAGGAACGTTATTAGCTGTTCTACTGCATTAATAAAAAAAGAATATTTTAACAAGTATTCTTTTTCCTCTGAGTATGCACATGAAGATTATGCGCTTTGGATGGAGATGCTAAGGGACGGACTGGATGCATACGGTAATACCGAGATTCTTGCATATTACAGACTTTATTCAGGAACAAGGTCTTCCAATAAAATCAAAGCCGCTAAAAACAGATGGATTATTTACAGAAAGCATTTGAAAATGTCGTTTATTCATAGTCTTTGCTGTATAATCCGTTATATGTTTAAGGCGTTAAAGAAATATAAGCACGTTTCCTGAAAGTAAGAAAGTTTTAATTGGTTTGTTAACGATAATTTATTAAGTTTCGAAAAGGAAAGCAAGGCTATGCGGGATTTTGATCTTAAAAGGTTACAGCAGGAACAGTTGGATATGCTTAAGGAGGTAGATCGTATCTGCCGTAAGCACGGTATAAAATATATGCTTTTTGCCGGCAGTGCTTTGGGGGCGGTGCGTCATGGCGGTTTTATACCTTGGGATGATGATCTTGATGTTTGTATGCTTCGTCCGGATTATGATAAATTTCTTGATGTAGCTCAAAGTGAACTTGATTCCGAGAAATATTATGTTCAGAAAGAGTATTCTGAGCACTGGATGAGTTGTTTTTCTAAAATAAGAAAAAATAATACTGCTTTTATGGAAAAGGTTGTACCAAAGGATCCGCTGCAGCATCAGGGGATTTATATAGATATTTTCCCATGTGATAACCTGGCAAAAGGTGGTTTTGTCGCAAAACTGCAATTCCTTTCTTCGAAGATTGTAATCGCAAAGTGTCTGTCAAAGAAGGGTTATCTGACCAAAAGCTTTGTCAAGAAGTCATTTATGCTTTTTTGCCGAATTTTGCCCTTTAAACCTTTCTTGAGTACGGCTTTAAGAAGGAAAGATATCTGTTCCGAACGTGTTCACTCATTCTTCGCTGCTTCTCATAGCCTTGAAAAGAGTTGCTATATGAGAAAATGGTTTACTGAGACAGTAGATATGAAATTTGAGGACGGTAGTTTCCCGGTTTCGGCATATTATGACGAGTTGCTTACAGTTCTTTACGGTGATTATATGCAGATTCCGCCACCGGAAGAAAGAGTATGTAAGGAGCATGCGATACTTATAGATTTTGATAATTCATACGAAAAGTATGTAGGTATGCAGAAGAATATGAAATTTGACGAATTTACGAAAAGTATAAGATAAATTTATTGAGGTCGTTTATGATGATTAAAAGAAGGATAGGAGCGTTATTCTATCATGCTGTGGCCAAAAAGCTTCCACCCTCATATTCGGGAATAAAGATTGGACAGACTGCATTTCGTCGTTTTTGCGGAAAGCTGATGTTGAAAAAATGCGGCAAAAAAGTTAATATTGAGAAAAATGCTGTTTTTTCGCGCAAAGTTTCTTTGGGTGACTATTCAGGTTTAGGGGTAAATTCCAAAATTTACGGTACATGTACCATTGGTAATTACGTAATGATGGGTGAGGATGTTACCGTTATAACCCGTAATCATAAGCATGAGAGATCCGATATACCTATGATGCACCAAGGCTTTGAAGAGGAACGCCCGGTTGTTATCGGAAATGATGTTTGGATAGGAGACCGAGTAGTGATACTTGCAGGCGTCGAGATAGGGGACGGTTGTATAATTGGTGCGGGTTCTGTCGTAACTAAGAGTATCCCTCCCTATTCTATAGCGGCGGGTGTCCCTGCAAGGATTATCAAAAGCAGAATAATAGGCGATAATAATTAAATTAATTATATAAATATTTTTTAAGGAGAAAAGAAAATGCGCAAGTTTTTTGTACGTGTACTTTCATTGGTACTTGTCACGATGATGCTTGTATCTGTATTACCCATTCAGATATTTGCTTCGGATTGCGATACGTTGGGTCACGACCTTCTATTTAACGAAGGTAAGCGTCCTACGTATACTGAGGAAGGATGGGCAGATTATTATACCTGCACCAGATGTGATTACACCACCTTTACGATTCTTCCCGCTTTGGGAGAACCTGTAATTAATGATTATGCTTCATTCATACAGAATGTAGCCCTCCTCGAAGAGCTCGCTGCTATGTATGTAAAAGAGAATCCCGGTAAGGATGCTGCTTCTCTTGTTATTAAGTATATTCGTACAGGTGTTGAAAAGTATACTTCAGGTTCCTGGGGTATTATGGCAGGCTATGAAGATACCGGCTTTGCTAACTACGTCAGAAAAATGGAAGATATGATCAACGCTGAGATTCCCGAGGGCGAGCCTCTTCTTGCGGTTTCGGGTCTTAAGAATCTCGAGGATATGATCATTCCCAACGGAGATAATATGGATATTGCACATATTATCGGTACAATGGATATAACTTATAACAACAAGGATAGCCAAAATCATGCCGATGTTGCGGGTTGGGCAGGTGACCTTGTTGACCTTCTTACTTACGTTGACCGTACAGGTCTTGATCTTACACTTAAGTTTGAGGATCAGGTTAAATACGTTCGTGAAAACGGTGTAGCTATCAATTATGCTGACGGCGGTTTTGATATTCAGGACGTAAGAGGCGACTTTGATGCTATTGCTATTATGGACAAGTTCTATAATACAGAATATGAGTCCGGTGTTCTTGCAAATATATTTGCGGAATATTATACTGAGGAACTTAACGATGCACAGCGTGCGGACTTTTTCCTTCGTAATCGTCTTGACGGCAAAGCAACACGTATAGACATCCGTAATGCCGTGCTTGAAGCCTATCTTAAAAACAGCGTTGTTACAACCCTTGAATCGACCGAGGATATCAACTCTATTGACGTAGCAAATCTCAGAAAGGTTTGTTGCTATGCATTTGCGGATTATGTTTGTGCTTTGGCAGGTGACTATGTTGAAGCTATAGAAAATGATTACTATGAGGTTTTCTCAACTACATTTTCTAATCTTGCACCCGGTATAAGCATGAAGAGATATTTTGCTACCTCCGCCGATGGAAAGCAGATGTCATACTATACCGCAACTGCTGACATTACAAGAGATGATGTTGACGTTTTTGCAAACTACGGTGACACCTATCCCGAGCACGGCTGGTGTATGACAAGAGTTCTTGATCAGGCAAATGCCGCACAGGAAAGATACGGTAATCCCGAAAGTCCTGATTATATCGAGAATTATAATGTTATCGTAAGTACAAACGGTGCCGGTTTCAATATGCAGACAGGTGAGCCCGGTGGTCTTCTTGTTATGAACGGTAAGGAGTATCACGCTATTAACGATAGCGGTTTCTTTGGTATTCTTAACGATGGCACTCCCATTATTGCTACTACAAAAGAATATAATGAGATTTATAGGGGTCAGGTTCGTGACGGTATCGCAGGCTTTGGTACAACTCTTATCAAGAATGGCGAGATCTGTGTTACTGCTACATCCAACTATTATATAAATCGTGCTTCGAGAACTGCGGTAGGTATCACAAGAACGGGTAAGGTAGTTCTTATGGTACTTGACGGACGTCAGGAACCCTTCTCCTGTGGCGGTTCTATGGAAGAAATTGCTCAGATTCTCTTTGATGAGGGATGCGTTGAGGCAATCAACCTCGACGGTGGTGGATCAACTACCTTTATTGCACGTAAGGAAGGCGATGATGAGCTTTCACTCATAAGCAGCCCCTCCGACGGTATCATGCGTTCGGTTGCGGCAACTCTTATGATGGTTTCCACCGCACCTAGCTCAACTGCGTTTGACCATGCAGTTATTGAAACTCCCACTAATTATATTACCGTTGGTTCATCTATGCAGGTAACTTCAAAGGGTGTATCTGCAACAGGTAATGTTACAGACATACCCGAAGGAGCAACATACGCACTTTCCAACGCTAACTGGGGTACTATTACTGCAGACGGTGTGTTCACTCCCAAGAGAAACGGTAGTGTAGATATTAATCTCGTTCTTGACGGTCAGGTTATCGGTTCTAAGACCGTTTATATCGTTGTTCCCGATCAGATCTATTTCAAGAAGACTAATATTCCTGCAGTTTACGGTGCAACAGTAGATCTTCCTCTTGTTGCTCTTTACGAGGGTAAGCAGGTTACCATAAACGAAAATGATATTGTTTATACATTAAGTAATCCCACAGCAGGTAATGCAAACGGCTTCAGCTTCACCGCAAGTGCAGAAACAACACTTAAAAGTGTTACCGTAGCTGCAGCAGTTGCGGCTGATACTTCTGTAACTGCAAGCATTACTATAAGCCTTTACAACCAGGGCGAAGCAACCTTTGACTTTGATGCTGCTATCGGCGGTGACCGTCAGCTTGCATGGGACAGAACTGTAAGTAACTCCACTACAAGCGATAATGTTGTTTATACTATCGTTGACTCGCAAGATCCGATGGTTACCAACTATATTGTAGCAATGGATATGACACAGCTTACCATTCCTCCGAGACTCGCCGATCTTACCTCCATGCTTCCCGGTTCCGACCTTGAAGGCGCATCTGCATGGACTTTCCTCCTTGGCCTCGCTGAGCGTATAAGTGTTCTTACTGAAGTTAAGGCAACACTTCACCTCGATCCAAAGTTTGATGTTGATTACAGCGATATCAAGCTTGTGAACGAATATTTCAAGCTTTCAAACGTAATTTACGATCCTACGGAAAATACACTTGAAATATCCCTTAAATGGATCGATCAGACAGCAGCGATAGATCCCGATACCGCTAATCCCATTTGTATTGTAAGCGGTGTTAAGCTTACGCCAAAGGAGGGTATTGACTGGGGTGCCGCTAACAGAATCACTGCTGTTAATACAGGTACTATCAGCTACGACATCTATCTCAGAGCAAGTGCACTTTACAGCTTCTCGCAAAAGCCTGAAAATCAGACTATTTACGGTCTCTATCCCTTCGTAAATCCCGACCTTGAAAGTGAAAAAGGCGGACATTTCAGTGACGAATATAAGTCATTCCATGATACTTATACTCTTGTTGCAACCGTAAAGAACGGCTGGCTTGTTGAGGATGGTGGTTATGCATACTATGTAAACGGAGAAAAAACCTATGGTATCTCAAAGGTAGACGGTTATTATTATGACTTTGGTGAAAAGGGTATCAATGAAGGTCAGACCAAGTATACAGGTATTGTTGTAGTTGACGGCAAGAAGTGTTATTCTTCTTTCGGTGTGCTTGTTTCGGGCTGGCAGGTTATTGACGGTGATAACTATTACTTCAATAAGTCAGATTATTCTATGGTAACGGGTAAGTATACCGTGGATAAATATGAATACACCTTTGATGAAAACGGTGTACTTGTTCGCGGTGCCTTTGTACAGTATTCCGGTGGTATAAGATACTTCTGGGCGGGAAGACATCTTGTCTCTCGTTGGGTTGAGCTTGAAGAGGGCAGCCTTTGGGTCAACGGAGATGGATATGTATGTTATGGTATAGCTCCTGTTATTTACACATCCTCTCCTGCTATATGGTATCATTTTGATGAGGTTACCGGTGCAATGATTGCTCCCTGTAACGGTTTCTTTGAATACAAGGGCGCAACATATTGGTGCGATGAAAACGGTGATATAACATACGGTGTTGTGGATACAGAAGGCGGTAAGATTTTCTGTGCTACAATGGGTAAGGTGATAAAGAACGGTAGTTGTTATGTTTCTACTTCTCTTGATTCTATGGGTGGACTTGCAACTGGTTATTATGAGTGCGATTCAAATGGATATATTATAAAAGACGGCTTTATAAATGCAAATGGTGATACTTACTACCATACAGATTATGAAAAGGCTAAGGGTCTCACTAAAATAGGCGATGATTTCTACTTTTTCAACAAAGCAAATGGTAAGATGTATAGTAATACCGATATCTGGGTTGGATCAGGCAACGATTATGGACTTACGGCTGGTTATTACCATATACAGGAGGACGGTAAGCTTTATATTCCCGACCTTATAAACGGTGAAAAAAAGATTATTGAAGAAAACGGAAATTATTATTTCACGATCGATGGCATGAAGATGAAGGGCGGCATCTATGAGCTTAACGGTGATTATTACTATGCATCATCAACCGGACCTCTTGTGAAGGATCAGGTTCAGTGGGTTACCACAAATGACTATATCGCCAAGGCTTATTATTATTTCGGAGATGATTATAAGCTTGCCAAAACAGGTTTTGTTAATGCTCCTACAGGTTATACATATTACTATAATGACCTTGTCTTGGTGAAAGGTCTTGCAAAGATAGACGGTGATGTTTATTACTTTAACGCTAATAGTGGTGTTATGTACGCAAACCAGCGTATGTATGTAGGCGCAAACTCTCTCGGTCTTGCTAAGGGTTATTACAATTTCGGTGCTGACGGTAAAATGCTTGTAGACACTGCATCTGTATTCGTAGAAGGAACTGTAATTACAGTAAACGGTCTTAAGGATATCAGAGATTGCTGGATAGCAAGAGGTGAATATAATACCTATGAGGATGTTAAGGCCAATGTTGTTGTGCGTGTGACCAAGGACAGCTACAGAATCACTCCTGAAGGCACATTTGCTTATGATGTAAAACTTGACGGTATGTATACAGTATATGTAAGATATGCGGCCGGCGGTGTATTTACTCAGAATGTTGAATGTGATACAACTACTTCGGTTAAAAAGAATATTATTACTGTTACTGATATTGATGATTCGGTAAGAGATATCAATGTTGCAAAGGGTATCTACGACAATTATACCGACGTAAAGGCCAATAAGGTATTCGGACTTAAGAGTGACAGCTACAGAATTGTTGACGGTACCTGGAATTATATGGTTTCCGAAAACGGAACCTACACAGTTCTCGTTCGTTACAACGACGGTTCAAGCAAGTACTATGTTGTTGAATGTAACAGAGGTGACGTTGCAACCTGTACTAAGGAGGGTAATACCATTACCTTCAGTAACCTTGATAATCTTCTCGTGCTTCGTTATATCAGCGGAGAATATACTTCTTCCTCTGCAATGAAGAAGGCGGGCTGCAGTAACATCCAGCCTAATAAGGTTGTGGACGGCAAGTGGTCGGTTACTCTTAACAGAAAGGGTGTTTACACCTTTATGACTCAGTTTATTGACGGAAATCAGGTATTTTACACTGTTACAATCGACTAATAGGAAATAAGGGAAGCTCCGGAAACGGAGCTTTCCTTGAAGGAATAAAATGAAAACAGAAACTTTAGTTGTTACCATAGATCAAAAGGATCATTCTCTCGCCGAACGTATGAACGTTCAGACGGATACAGTTGTCTGTAATCAAAGTGATTTTGTGTCTGATGAGGTATTCGAATATAGGGGCAACAAGGTAATATATATTAACAGAAACGACCGCGGAGTAGGTAAGAACAGAAACCGCAGTATAGACAATGCGACCGGTGATATACTCGTATTGGCTGATGATGATATGTGCTTTGTTGACGGTTATAAGGATATTGTTGAAAAGTGTTTTAATGATATTCCCGATGCCGATATACTTATATTCAATCTGATTGAAAAAAATCCGAGAAGGTATAGATTTCGCGAACCCGAAAGAATAGGGAACAGCAATTATGCAAGATTCGGAGCAGCTCGTTTTGCTCTTAAGCGAAAAAGTATAATTGACTCCGGTGTGCGCTTCAGTACGCAGTTTGGTGGCGGCGCTAAGTATTCATCGGGTGAGGATACTATCTTTTTGAAGGATTGTTTAAGAAAGAAGCTGAAGATCTACGGTGTCCCTTATGCACTCGCAGAGATTGATCAGAATGCGGAATCTACATGGTTTAAGGGTTATAATGAAAAGTATTATTATGACAAGGGTGCTGCATACACTGCGTTGGGTAATAGATTTACAGCTACAATATACTGTTTTAGGTATTTGATAAAATACAGAAGCCAGTATAAAGGAAAACATAGCTTTTTCAGACTTTACAGATTAATGATTAAGGGTATAATGGAATATAGATCCGAAGAATGATTTAGGAGGATATAATGCTTAAAAGAATTTCAATAATTATTGCGTTGTTCTTGTGTTTATTGTTAGTATCTGTCTCATGTGTAAAGAATAACGAGAAAAAATCCGACAACAAAGAAACCGAGGCTTTGCAGATGGAAAGCGGAGCTGATAAGAAAAAAGACGGTGAAAACTCAAAAAAGAATGATTTGACTGATGATACGAAGTCAAAGGATAAGTCGGAAGAGGAAAAAGCACCTGAAGAGCATGAAAACGATTCCGAAATAGATGAGAATGAAGACAATTCTGATACTTCTTCTCAAACAGAATATAATTCTTCCGGTGATAAGGAACCTGAAGCTGATTCCGATATCGATACCATTGATCCCTCGGATGACACATCTGTCGATTTACCCGAATCTGAAGAGCAGTATGATGAGGAGGAGATATTTAATGCTTTAAACGGTAATTGTAAGATAGAAACTCCCTATATTGATCTTATGTATTTTGAGGATTGGGACGAAAATGTCAGCTTCAAAACCTTTACCAATGAAGACGGTTATTTTGAGGTAGCGTGCTATGGTAAGGGTGTAATTAATGAACGTCATGTTTTCAGTATAATCTATGGAAACAGCGAAGGGAAAGACCGTCACTATTTTTGGGGCAGTGTTAAGCCTGAAGGTAAAGATGTTTTAATTTATACATTTGTAAACGATGATTTCGAAGGCTTAACCTCGGAACAGATAAATGCTGTGAATTTGATTCACAGTGATTATATGAACCATCTTACAACACAACATCAGTCACTTGACGGATATTCTGCGGGTTATTAGTATTTTTAACGCTCTGTTGCGTATAGCAACGGAGCTTTTTTCTTATAATTACAAAATTATGTATAAAAATGGTTGTTTAATTAAAATTTACATTTAGTGAGGGATTATTGACTCATTATATGGTATAATTAATTGTCAATAGTGTATATTGGCATAGTTTTGTTTAAAATTTTATATAAAGGAGAAAAAACATGAACACAAAGCGCGTGCTGTCATTTGTAATGGTACTTTGTATGCTTGTGTCGATGGTGCCTTTTTCGGCATTTGCCTCTGACACCGCCACATCGTACGAAGATATTGTTTTAAATGACGAAAATGTTCAGGTGTCCGTACCCGATATAACTATCGGTGATGTCGAGATGACCGAAAACATGGAATTCTACGCTCAGAAGATGGGCGACCTTCTTGAAGAGTATTTGGGTTCCGCGGATGTTACTGAATCAGAGGCCTATGATCTTGTTTACAAGATGGATCAGGACATGGTTCAGATGGCGGTTTATGACGTTGCGGTTCTCGAGCAGCAAATGACAGAGGACCTTTCGACAGAAGCTCTTCAGTATCTTGCTGAGAATGTAAAGGTATTTGTATCCTTTGCTACTGCTCTCAGCGAAAGAGATATGAATGTTCCTATGGCTATCGCAACCAATTTAAGCCTATTTGATGGTCTTTTGACTATTACTGACGACAAAGGCTCCGGTTCTAATTCAAATGGTACAGTAACCATCACTGCGAAGGGAAGCCTTTTCAGTAAAACAACTAATAACATTACCTTTACCAATAAGGCAAATGTGACAAAAAAGCTTATCTTTACTTTTAACATTTCTTCTGCTAACAGTCATTCCTTTGGTTCAACCACCGGTACAAAAGAATATGTATTGGCGGCAGGTGCTACAGCAAACGAGACGATCCAATCCAAATCCGGATTCAGTGGAACTACAGTAACTCTCACGCTTACAAACATTTCTTTTGTTGATGTTGCTGAAACTGCTGATGCAACCGTTAATTTCGATTCTTCTCTCGGTTCTGTTACAGTTAACGGTACTGCAGTAACAAGCGGCAGTACGGTAGCAGATATTCCTACCGAAGCTGCAACTAATTTTGTAGCTGCTCCTGCATCAGGTAATGTTTTTGTTGCTTGGATCGATGCAGATAATAAGATTCTCACTACAAATCCTACCTACAGTACAACACTTGCAGGTGATACTACACTTAAGGCGTTGTTCTCAAACAGCTCCTCTGCACCTATCTGGCAGGTTGGCGATTATATTTATGAATCCTTTACCGATGCTGCAAGCGCTGCTAACGGCGGTGTTATGATTCTTGCGAACAATTCTACACTTCCTGCAGGTAACTATACAGTTCCGGCAGGTGTAACACTGCTTGTTCCTTATGATGCAGCCAATACACTTTGTACAACAAAACCCTCTACAACTACCGTTCCCAATAACGTATGGGCAAACGAACCCAAAATTTCTGCATACCGCACACTTAATATGGCAGCCGGTGCAAATATAACTGTAAACGGTGCAATCAGTGTGTCAGGTACACAGCAGGCAGGCGGCGAATATGCCGGTTTTGCGATCGGTGCTCTCGGCTTTATTAACATGAATTCCGGTAGTACTATTACCGTAAACAACGGTGCAAAGATTTATGTTTGGGGTTATATCACAGGCTCCGGTAGTGTTGTTGCGAAAAACGGAGCAACTGTTTATGAGCATTTCAGCGTTGCCGGATGGCGTGGCGGTGATGTTACCACAAAGATGGCAGATGATGAACAGGTATTCCCCTTCAACAACTATTTTGTTCAGAATGTTGAAGTTCCTTTGACACTTGAGGCAGGTGCTGTCGAGTATGGATACATGTGTGTTAATATTTCAATTATCGGTATCCAGGGCTCCGAGGTTCCTTTCATTGGTACATCTAAATCTATGTTTAACATTATTTCCGGTAATGTAGTTAAGGATTATGATGAAAATACCGACCGCCTTATTATTGATATTAACGGTGATATCAAAGTAGATCCTCTTACCGTTTCTATGAAGCTTGGTCTTTTAGGCTCTACTACTATTAAATCAACAAACTTTGAGCTTCCTCTTACTGCTAACTTAACAGCCAATGTTAACAGCGGTAGTATTACCCTTAATCAGGATATGGCATTCATTCCCGGTTCTGAGGTATACGTTGCTGAAGGTGCAAAGTGTGTAGTTGGTACCGGTGTAAGCGTATATGTATACGACAGAGATCAGTGGGTTGCTGACGGATATACATTTGTCGGTTCTATTAACAGACAGTTGTTCGTACATCCCAATGCTCCCGGTAAAAAGTACACCCGTAGCGCGGCTGATCTTGTTGACGCTAAGGTAGTTGTTGACGGCTTGGTTGATGCTTCCAAGGGTTATCTTTATACAACTGAGGGTGGCGCTAATGTAACAAGTAACGGTAACGGTAAGATTCTTACCGGTGCTCCCGGTACTGCTACTGTTACTCAGCAGGCTAATCACGACGGTGTCAATAAGAAACCTATTTATTTTGATCTTGCTGTTTCTCCCGCAAGGCTCTTGAATGCAGACGGTTCTTATACAAGCACAAATGCAGTTAAAAATCTTTATACATATTCAAACGGCTCATGGGCTCCTTGTTCTCATAACATGGTAGCAGAAGGGGCAGTAGCACCTACATGTACCGCAACAGGTCTTACTAACAGAGAATACTGTAGTATTTGTAATATTGAATACGTAGCACAGTCTACTATTCCCGCTAAAGGTCATACTTCTGTAACCGATGCAGCAGTAGCACCTACATGTACCGCAACAGGTCTTACAGAAGGTTCTCACTGTTCTGTATGTAATGTGGTTCTCACTGCACAGACTGTTGTTGATGCACTCGGTCATACTTCCGTAACAGATGCAGCAGTGGCACCTACATGTACCGCAACAGGCCTTACAGAAGGTTCCCACTGTTCTGTATGTTCTGAAGTTCTTGTAGCGCAGGAGGTAGTTGACGCACTCGGACATACTTCTGTAACTGATGCAGCAGTAGCACCTACATGTACCGCAACAGGTCTTACAGAAGGTTCCCACTGTTCTGTATGTTCCGTTGTTCTTGTTGCACAGAATGTTGTTGAAGCGCTCGGTCATACTTCTGTAACTGATGCAGCAGTAGAGCCTACATGTACCGCAACAGGTCTTACGGAAGGTTCTCATTGTTCCGTATGTGGCGAGACTCTTGTTGCGCAGGAAATCGTTGCTGCAAACGGTCACTCTTACGATGCAGTGGTTACACCTCCCAGCTGTACCACAGAAGGATATACTACCTATACTTGTTCAGTATGTGGTCATACATACACCGATGATTCTGTTACCGAACTCGGTCATACAGAGGTTATCGATGCAGCGGTAGCACCTACTTGTACTGAAACAGGTCTTACAGAGGGTAAGCACTGTTCTGTATGTGGTACTGTAACTGTAGCTCAGACAGTAGTTGATGCTGCAGGTCACGCTCTTGATGAAGGTGTTATTACAGAAGCTCCCGACTGTACAAGCGATGGTGTAAAGCTTTATAGCTGTACAGTATGTGATTATACAGAAACAAAAACAGTTTCTAAGCTCGGTCATGATATGATTCATGAGGATGCAGAGCTTCCTACTTGTACCGAAAACGGTATGTCTGCGGGTAGCTATTGCTCACGTTGTGATTATACCGAGGATTATCAGATTCTTCCTGCTCTCGGTCATACCGAAGTTATTGATGCAGCAGTAGAGCCTACCTGTACCGAAACAGGTCTTACAGAAGGTAAGCACTGTTCTGTATGTGATGAAGTTCTTGTAGCTCAGACAGTAGTTGATGCTCTCGGTCATAGCTATGATGCAACGGTTACTGATCCTACATGTACAGATAAGGGTTATACTACTTATGTATGTCATTGTGGTAATACATATATTTCAGATTATGTTAATGCACTTGGTCATACAATTGTAATAGATGAATCGGTAGAGCCTACCTGTACCGAAACAGGTCTTACAGAAGGTAATCACTGCAGTGTATGCGGAACAGTACTTCTTGTTCAGTATGTGATTCCCTCACTCGGTCATACCGAGGTTGTTGATGAAGCTGTTGCTCCCGACTGTGTAAACACAGGTCTCACAGAAGGTAAGCACTGTTCTGTATGTAATGAGGTTCTCGTAGCTCAGAATGTTATCGATTCACTCGGACATACTGAAGTAATAGATGCTGCAGTAGAGCCTAACTGTACTGAAACAGGTCTTACAGAAGGTAAACATTGTTCTGTATGTTCTAAGGTTCTTGTTGCACAGACAGTAGTTGACGCACTTGGACATACCGAAGTAATAGATGCGGCAGTAGCTCCTACCTGTACAAATCCCGGTCTCACAGAAGGTAAGCACTGTTCTGTATGTAATGAGGTTCTCATTGCTCAGAGTGAAATCAGCTCTACCGGTCATAGCGTAGTGATCGATGAAGCACTTGATCCTACATGCGATACTGTTGGTTACACTCAGGGTGCACATTGTGAAGTATGTGGACTGGTTCTTATTCCTCAGACTATTGTAGCGGCTCTTGGTCATACTGAGGTATATGTCGAAGAAGAGCCCGCGTTCTGTGAACAGGCCGGTACTACAGAGGGTTATATTTGTACTGTATGCGGTAAGGTAACAGAAGGCGTTGAAGTAATACCTGAGCTTGGACACAATATTGTTCAGGTCGAAGCTAAGAATCCTACCTATACAAGTGTTGGTTGGGAAGCTTACGAAACATGTACACGTTGTGCATATTCTACTTATGTTGAAATTCCCAAGCTTGACGAGCCTAAGATCGAAACTTATGATGAATTACTTGAAAATCTTGTACTTCTTGAAGAGCTTGCACAGCAGTATGTTGTCCAGAATCCCGGTAAGGATCCTGCTTCTCTCGTAATTAAGTACATCCGTACCGGTGTAGAAAGATATAATTCCGGTTCATGGAATATCATGGCAGGCTACGAGGATAAGGGCTTTGCTGAATTCGTTGCAAGATCTGAAGATGAAATCAATGCAACTGCTGAAAGCATTGACGATATGCTTAAGATCAGTGCTCTTAAGAATATCGAAGAGTTAATTCTTCCTAACGGCGATTTAGCTGATATCGGACATGTCTTTGGTACAATGGATATCACTTATACCAATAAGTCAAGCCAGAATCACGCTGATGTTGGTGGTTGGACAGGTGACCTTGTTGACCTTATTATATGTACCGATACCTTTGGTCTTCCTTCCGGTAATACATTTGAAGAAAATGTAACATATATCAAGGAGAATTACCTTGGTCTTGATGTTGAAGGCGTCAGCGGCTTTGGTATTCAGGATATTCAGGGTGACTTGGATTCTGTCTACATTATGAAGCAGCTCTATTCTGCTGAATATGAGATGGGAACTATCACCTCTATATTCGAAAACTATTATACTTCCGAGCTTAATGATACAGACCGTGCTGACTTCTTCCTTAAGAACAGACTTGGTGGTGTTTCTACAAGAATTGATGTTCGTGAAGCAATATATAATGCTTATGTAAAGAACAGCGTTGTTACTACTCTTGAATCAACTGAAGAATTTAAGACTGATGATGTTGTTACTTTAAGAAAAGCTTCCTGCTACGCTTTTGCTGATTATTTATGTAAGCTTGCAGGTGACTATGTAGATAAGATTGAGAACGATTATTATGAGGTATTCTCATCTACCACATCCGTTCTCGCTCCCGGTATTACCCAGAAGATTAACTATGCAACCTCTGCTGACGGTAAGCAGATGGTTTACTACCTCGCAACAGGTGACATCACAAGAGATGATGTACATGTATTTGCAAACTATAACGATACTTATCCCGAGCATGGCTGGAAGATGGCAAGAGTTCTTGATCAGGCCAATGCTGCTCAGGACAGATATGGTGATCCTGCAAGTACCGATTATATCGAGAACTACAAGGTTATCGCTTCTACTAACGGTGCTGCGTTTAATATGCAGACAGGTGAGCCCGGTGGTCTTCTTGTTATGAACGGCAAGGAATATCATAGTATTAATAATAACGGCTTCTTCGGTATACTTAATGACGGTACACCCGTTATCGCAACAACTGAAGAATATAATAACATTTACAGAGGTCAGGTTCGTGAAGGTATAGCAGGCTTCGGTTCGACTCTTATCAAAGACGGAGAGATCCTCATTACCGGTACAAGCAATTATTATACCTCCAGAGCTTCCAGAACTGCAGTTGGTATCACAGGTACAGGTAAGGTTGTATTTATGGTGCTTGACGGTCGTCAGGAGCCCTTCTCCTGCGGTGGTTCAATGGAAGAAATTGCACAGATCATGTTTGATGCAGGATGTGTTCAGGCAATTAACCTTGACGGTGGTGGATCTACTACATTTGTTGCAAGACAGGAAGGCGATGAAGAGCTTTCTGTAGTAAACAGCCCCTCCGACGGTATTCAGCGTTCTGTTGCAACATCCTTGTTGATGGTTTCTACAGCCCCCAGCTCTACAGCATTTGATCATGCTGTTGTTGAAGCTGAGACAAACTATCTTACTGTTGGTGCTTCTCTTAAGGCTACTGCCTCCGGTGTAAGTGCAACAGGTAATGCTGCAGATATTCCCGAAGGTGCATACTTCGAGGTATCTGATGAAGATAAGGCTTCTATTACAGCTGACGGTGTTATCACTGCTAAGGCTGTTGGTAGCTTCAATGTAAATCTTATGATCGATGGAGTATCTGTTGGTACTAAGACCTTTGAAGTTATCTACCCCGACAATATTTATTTCAAGAACACAAACATTGCGGCTGTTTACGGACAGTCTGTAGAGCTTCCTGTGATGCTTTCCTACCAGGGTAAGGATGTTGCCTTTACTGCTGCAGATGTTGTATTTACTCTTGGAAATACAGCAGCAGGCAGTGTAAACGGTCTTGCATTTACCGCAAAAGAAAATATATCTGTAAAGGTAGTTAAAGTAACAGCTTCTCTTGCAAATAATAATGAGGTTAGTGTTTTTGCAAACATCAACCTTTATAATCAGGGTGAAGCAACCTTTGACTTTGATCAGGCAACAGGCGGTGACCGCTTATTTGCATGGGATCGTCAGGTTTCTAACTCTACAACAAGTGATGCACTCACTTATACAGCAATCGATACAAATGAGGATATGGTAACTTCTTATATCTTCGCGCTTGATATGAGAGAAATCCCGATCCCCGCAGAATTGTCAGACCTCATTTCTATGCTTCCCGGTTCCGATGTAGAGGGAGCATCTGCATGGACATTCCTTATGCAGCTTGCTGAACGTATCAGCGTTCTTACTACAGTAACTCCTACCATCACATTTGATCCTAATGTGGATGTTGATATAAGCGGACTTACTATTGTGAACGATTATTTCACCCTTGACGGTGTTGAAAAGGATGAGGCAACAAATTCTATTAAGCTTATCCTCAGATGGAAGGATCAGACCGCAGCTATCGATCCCGCAATGGCTAACCCCATCTTTATCGTAAGTGGTATTAAGCTTACTCCTAAGAGTGATGATGTTTGGTCCGATGCAGGAACACTTCAGCTTACTAATATTGGTGAAATCAGCTACAAAATTTACATGAGAGCAACTGCACTTTACAGCTTTGCTTCCAAGGTGGATAATCAGGGTATCTATGGTCTCTATCCCTTTATTAATCCCGATGATCCCAGCGAAAAGGGCGGTTGGTTTACCGACGTATATGCAACCTTTGAAGATTCCTACAAGCTTATTAAGGTTCAGAAGAACGGTTGGCATATAGAGGAAGGCGGTTATGCATATTACGTTGATAACGTAAAGACTACCGGTATCTCTCAGGTTGAGGGCTTCTACTATGACTTCGGTGAAAACGGAATTAATGAAGGTCAGACAAAGTATACAGGTTTCATTGTTGAAGACGGTAAGACTTATTACTCTGCATTTGGCCTTAAGTCTTCAGGATGGAAGAACGTTGATAATCTCAACTACTATTTCAATGAAGATGATCTTACCATGGTTACAGGTAAGTATGAGGTAGACGGTCTTGAATATACCTTTGATGAAAACGGTGTACTTGTCCGCGGTGCTTTTGTCAAGACAAGCGGAGGAGTAAGATATTATTTTGCAGGCAGACATCTTGTTTCAAGATGGTGTGAGCTTGAAGAGGGAACGATTTACGTTAATCACAATGGTTACGTATGTTACGGTGATTCTCCCGTAATCTATACCTCCAAGCCTGCTATCTGGTATCACTTTGACGAGGTTACCGGTGCGGTTCAGGGTACATGTAACGGATTCATTACATATAATGGTGCACTTTACTGGTGTGATGAAAACGGTAATATCACCTATGGTGTAGTAGATGTAGAAAACGGAAAAATCTTCTGTACCACAATGGGTAAGGTTCTTATTAACGCTAGCTGTTATGTTTCAACCTCCCTTGATTCTATGGGCGGTCTTGAAACAGGTGCTTACTGGTGCGATGAGAATGGATACATTGTAGCAAATGGATTTATTACAGCAAACGGTAATACTTATTATCTTGAAAACTATGTAAAAGCCAAGGGCTTTACCAAGGTTGGCGATAAATACTATATGTTCAACTCCGCCAACGGAAGAATGTATTTTGATGCAAATATGTGGGTTGGTTCAAACAGCTACGGTATTTCAACAGGTACATATTATTTCCAGGCAGATGGTTCAATGTATGTTCCCGATCTTGAAAATGGTAAAAAAGAAATCAAATACGAGAACGGTAATTATTATCTTTATATTGATAATGTGATGCAGAAGAACGGTCTCTTTGAGGTATACGGTGACTACTATTACGCTAAGGGAACTGGTATTCTTGCAAATAATGAGGTATATTGGACAAGCGTTACTAATGATCTTCTCGTAAAGGGTTATTATAAGTTTGATATTGAATCTAAGATGATCAAGACCGGATTTGTAGAAGCTCAAAATGGTTATACATATTACAGAATCGATACAGAACTTGTTAAGGGCTTCACAAAAATCGGAGATGACTACTATCTCTTTAATTCGAGTAGTGGAACTATGTATACCGATGCCACAATGTGGGTAGGTGGAAGTAATGGTTACGGACTTAACAGTGGTTATTATTACTTCAATCCTGATGGCAAGATGTATATCCCTGATCTTGTAAACGGCGAAAAGAAGGTTATTGAAGAAAACGGCAACCTTTACTTTACTGTAGACGGTTTTGTGCAGAAGGGAGGTCTTTACGAGCTTGATGGTGATTACTATTATGCTAAGACCGACGGTACTCTTTACAGAAATATAACCGTTTGGGTAACAAACAGTCTCGCAGAAATCTTTAACGGTGTGGGAGGATATTTCAGATTTAATAACGACGGTAAAATCGTTAAGGATGGTTTTGTATCCGGTCCTGAGTATACCTATTACCTTGTAGATCTTCAGAAATTAAAGGGCTTCCAGAAAATTGAAGATAAATACTATCTGTTTAATGATGTCAGCGGTACTATGTATGCAGATGCAACCATGTGGGTTAGCGGTGCTAAGGATTATGGTTTTGCAAATGGTTATTATTACTTCCAAGCTGACGGGTCTATGTATATCCCTGATCTTGAAAACGGCGAAAAGAAGGTTATCGAAGAAAACGGCAATCTTTACTTCACAATAGACGGATTTATTCAAAAGGGCGGTGTTTACGAGCTTGACGGTGAATACTATTATGCAAAGAGCAACGGTATCTTGTACAGAAATACTACTGTATGGGTATCTAACTCTCTTGCTAAGACCTTTAACGGAGTTGGTGGTTATTACAACTTTGATTCCGAAGGCCGAATCGTAAAGGACGGTTTTGCAACTTATGATGGTTATACCGTATACTATGTAAATCTTCAGAGACTTAAAGGTTTACAGAAAATTGGAGATTATTATTATCTGTTCAATGCAAGTAGCGGTAAAATGTATGCTGATGCAAACATGTATATCGAATCCAACAATCCTTACGGATTTGCGAAAGGTTATTACTATTTTGATGCCGAAGGAAAAATGGTTTTGTAATTAAATAATTTACAGGATATCTCAAGTGAGATATCCTGTAAAATTTTTTTAATAAATTCAATGCTCAAGGTTGAAAATGTTGACAAAAGATTTCATATATTATATAATAATTATATATAAATTTATATTATAATATTATAAATGTGTTTTACTCTATTTGGTTGGTTCGGATCATTTATATATTAATGTTTAATTTGGAGTTCTAATGAAGAAGCGTATTTTAATAATAAATAACAATATGCATATTGGCGGTGTTCAGAAGGCGTTAGTAAATCTTCTAAAAGAAACTGTCGGTGATTTTGATATAACGCTTTTTCTTTTTTATCCTTTTGGTAAGTTGATGTCCGAGATCCCGGATGATGTTAAAATTATTTCTCCCGGTTCCCCATATAAATATATCGGAATGTTGAATTATGATGTAAAAGGTAATCCTTTTGCATATTTTTTAAGAAGTTTTTGGGCTTTGATGACCAGGATTTTCGGAAGAACTAAGGTTCTTAAGTTTGCTTCAAAATTTCAAAAGAATCTTGAGGGGTATGATGTAGCTGTTTCATACCTGCATAACGGAGCCGAAAAAGCTTTTTATGGTGGTTGTAATGATTTTGTAATTCATAACGTCAAAGCAGATAAAAAAATCTCATTACTTCACTGTGATTATAATGAATGCGGCGCAAATACAGAAAATAATGCAAAAATGTATTCCGAGTTTGATATAATAGCTGCATGTTCAGAGGGGTGTAGGAACAGCTTTGTCGCGGCATTACCGGCTTTTTCTGAAAAAACAAAGGTTCTTTATAATTGTCACGATTATAACGCGCTGTCAAAGTTGGCGGCAGATGGTAATGTAACACTTTCAAATAATTGTTTGAACATATTAACGGTTGCTCGCTTTGGAAGAGAAAAGGGAATACTGCGTGCATTACATGTTATTTCACGATTATCCGAAGAGCAAAAAAACAAAATTAAGTATTATATAATAGGTGACGGAATTCAAATGCCCGATGCTCTTGCGTTTATCAAGGATAAAAGGCTCGAAGATACAGTATTTTGTCTTGGTGAAATGAGTAATCCCTATGGATATATAAAGGCTGCAGATCTTCTCCTTATTTCCTCATACAGTGAGGCTGCGCCCCTTGTGATAGGTGAGGCTGCATATTTTTCTACTCCTATACTTTCTACGAAAACATCTTCTGCTGTTGAAATGATAGAGAAAACGGGTTGCGGATGGGTTGTAGACAATGATGAAGAAAGCTTGCATAAAAAGCTTTGCGAGCTTATAGATTCTCCTGAAGTTATTAAAAATAAGCGAAATTCTTTGAATGTAGTGTTTAATAATGAGCTTGCTATGAAGCAATTTAAATCTTTGATTGAGTAAAGAACGGAATCACAATGGAACAGACTAAATATAATTCAATTTCTAAAAAATATAAATATTGTATTGTATTTTGCTGTGCCATAGTTATGCTTTTATGTATGGGGCATATAACCGGTAATACTGTGGTTCTTGCAGGATGCTTTGTATTTTTTGCTATAATTGCGTTATATGCTGTATTAAATGGTTTAAGTGTGCCGGTGCTTCTCTTCTTTCTGCCGTGGTCGCCACTTATGAAATTTGCTCCGGGACAGACATCTCTATATACAATAGCATTTTTTGCCGTCTGTTTGCTGGCTTTTATTAATAACTATAATAGATTGAGACTTAATTATGTGGCATTTGTTGTTTTGTTATTCGTTTCTACAGGAATTTCGAAATTTATAAACGGGTATTATATAGATAAAAGTTATATCCTGTTTTTTATATTTTTGTTCATGTTTCCTGCACTTTTATTTGAGTTAGACGGTAAATATGATTATTATGTTTTGACTATAATTTTTTCTCTTGGTATCATTACTGCAGCTTTTGCTTCAAAGCAATTTGCAAATTACGGTTCAATTGCTAAATTTATTGATGTATATGTTTGGGAACAGATGGGTATAACTCGTTATTCCGGATTTTACGGTGATTCCAACTTCTATTCAGCACATATTACAGTGGCACTTAGCGGAATAATGCTAATGCTTTTAAAAAGGCTTACCCAAAAAAGATTTATTGTTCTTATAATTACTGCAGTGTTGCTACTATATTCCGGATTACTTTCGGCTTCTAAAACATTTACATTAATTGCAATAATAATGGCTTTGTTTTGGGTTGCTCTGGTTTTATTTTTAAAAAATAAAGTTTCTTATAAATTATTATTAATTTCAGCGTTATTGATTGCTGTTGGTGTTGTATTATATTCAGGTGTTTTCGCAGATGTGCTTGATGTTATAGTAAGACGTTTTAATCAGGGCAATGATGCTCAGACTCTTACAACCGGTAGAACAAAACTCTGGAAATCGTATTTCAGTGTTTTAATGAATGATTTTAAGGTTCTTTTTATCGGTCAAGGCTTTACCAATATAAATGTTGCCGGCAGAGCATCCCATAATACTTTGATTCAGTCTGTGTATCAGTTTGGTATTGTTGGGCTTGTATTCTTTATTTTTTGGATAATATCTGTATTTTCCTTGAATTCAAAGCAAATAAACCTTAAAAGAGTCAATCCTATTATGATGGGTATACTTGTTTTAGGTTGTTTTGGCTTATGGTTGAGCCTGGATTTGCTGTTTTTTGACGAATTATTTTTGATAATGTACTATTTTGTATTTTCATTAAAATGGTGTGAAGAAACTAGCGGAAAGATTTTTAAATCCAATGAAAAGAAAGGGGAAACTGAGTGATTTATGATATTCGCAGATATTCATAATCATGCACTTTTTGCTACCGATGATGGACCTAAAAGCGAAAAGGATATGTATGCCTTGATAGACGAGATATATAAAGATAATATCCGTCATCTTTGCTTGACTCCTCATTTTCATCCCGGGTATTTCGGCGAGAACGGGAAAAGAGCAAGACGTGCTTTTGCGGTGCTCGAAGCCTATATTAAAGAAAAATACCCCGATTTGGTTATTTATAAGGGAAATGAACTGAGATACAACCGAGGCTGTGAAAACTGGGTCAAGGAAGGTATGTGCAATACAATCAACGGTACACAGTATCTTCTCGTGGATTTTTCTGAGAATGAAAGAGCTGAGGATATCGTCAACGGCACTAACAGGATTCTGAACGCCGGTTACGTTCCTATATTGGCTCACGTGGAGCGTTACAGAAGGATTCCACGAAATATGGAGATGGTCATGGAGCTGAAAGGCAACGGAGTAATTGTTCAGATCGATTCTCAAAGTGTTACGGGCATGTTTGGATTATTTTCAAAGCTTCGTTCAAAAAAGCTTCTTGATCTTCATCTTGTTGACGTTGTTGCAACCGATTCTCACGGTACAAAGCGGCGAGCTCCGTCTATGACCCAAAGCTATGAATATATAAAAAAGAATTACGGAGAAGAATATGCAGAGCTTATCTGTTCTGTTAATCCGTTAGCAATATTGAATGATAAATACATAGGAAGGAATTAATAATGGAAAAGCAATCAAATTTGAGAGAGATCACTTTTGGTGATATATGGCGAATATTTATTTCGCATTTTTGGGTAATATTAGCTTCTGTTGTTATAGTAATAGCAGGATTCTATACATTCAATCATTTCACCTTTGTCCCGAGATATGAATCTACTGCTACTTTGTATATTTTAAGACAATCGGATGATAATTCTTCTGCAACGGTAGAACAGAAAGCAACCGAGGATTTTAGTCTTGCACTGAACGTTGTCAACGACTGTAATCATCTTTTGAAAAGTCATTCGGTACTAAATAAGGTTATTGATAAGCTTAAGCTTGACATTAGCTATAATGATTTGGTTGATTGTATTTCCACATCAAATCCCGAGGATACCCGTATTCTTGAGGTAACCGTAGAGGCGGCAAGTGCAGATTCTGCACAAAGAATCGTAAATGCCGTTTGTGAGATAGGTGAGGAAGAAATCGAAAATGCAATGGATTTCGACCAGGTAAACATTTTTGAAGAGGGTGTTTATAATCCCAAGCCTTGTAATAGGGTTACTCTTATGACCTATATACTTATCGGAATGGTTGTAGCAGTGTTTGTATATGCTGTATATCTTCTCAGATTCCTCTTTGATGACAGAATCAAGACTGATGAAGAGATTGAGCGCTATCTTGAGCTTACCGTTATCGGCGATATTCCCAATGCTTATTCCGGTAAGAAGAATAAGTATGGTTATTACAGCTATTCGGATGGAAAGAAGCGTTACGGCTATGGTTATGGTTACGGTTACGGCTATGGTTATGGCTACGGTCAAAATAAGAGTAACAACGACTCTGATAACGTTAAACGTGAATTAAACGATCCCATAGATAAGAAGTTTAATACAAAAAAGAATAAAAAACGCAAAAAGAATGAAAGTGAGGAGGCATAAAGATGGAAGAGCTTACTTTAAAGCTGCCGGGAGCAAATGACTTTTTTACCCAGGAAGCATACAAGGTTCTGCGTACCAACATCCAGTTTTGCGGACAGGATATAAAGGTTATCGCTATTACAAGCTGTAACGAAAATGAGGGTAAGACTACTGTATCTCTTCACCTTGCAAAAAGCTTTGCTGAGCTTGGTAAAAGCGTTCTCCTCATAGACTCTGATATGAGAAAGTCGGTTATGGCAGGACGTGATACCTCGGCTAAGAACACTATAGGCTTAAGCGAGGTGCTCACGGGAATGAATACACTGCAGGAGTGTCTCTATCCTACTCAGTATAAAAAGTTCCATATTCTTTTTGCAGGTCAATATCCTCCTAACCCCGTTGAGCTTCTCAGCGGCAAATATTTTGCGGAGCTTGTAGAAAATGCGAAGAAGGAATATGATTATATCATTATCGATACGCCCCCTCTCGGACGAGTAATAGACGCTGCTGTTATATCCACCATCACAGACGGAACTATCCTCGTAATGGGTGGTAACAAGGTCAGAACCAAGCAGGCTAAAGAGGTTGTTGCTCAGCTAAGAATGAGTAATTGTAAAATTCTCGGTGTTGTTCGTAATAACACAAGAAGAAAGGGCAGACCCTATTATTACGGTTATTCCTCCAGGAAGAAGTATTACGGTTACGGATCACGTTACGGCTACGGTTATGGCTACGGTTACGGATACGGTGCATACGGTAACAATAATAATTCTGACTCCAAAAAGAAAAAATAATCTAAGTTTAATAAAGCACGGTGGTAAACCGTGCTTTATTAAAGGAAATGTAAGATGAGAGAAAACGTTAAAAAGATAATATACGAATTAGGAAAGATATTCACTGCAGAAAAGCTGGTATGCAGGCTTATTGCTTCATGGTTTGCTCTGACATTTATTCGTTCCTTCGAGGGAGATCATTTCGATCTTACCTTTGGTCAAAGCGCAACCCTTGGTTATATAGCACTTTTGGCGTTGCTTTTTTTTGCGGTGTTTTCAATAGTTGATTATTTTTTCGCAGACTTTGAGGTTGATCCGTTATTTTTACTTATTTTTTCAACTCTTTGCTTTATAAAATGGCTTATAGATATCGATGTACAGTACGTAGATGCATTTCTGTATTCTATGGCGGTGATCGCGGTATATCTTATAATCGTTTTCTATGTTTTTCATAAGGAGAAGAGTCTGATTTCTAAAATCAGGATTGGGAATAAGACGGTACTTATTTTAGCTGCGATATTTGGTACTGCGGCAGCAGTAGTGATTTCCGTTATCGGGTGTCTCAGAGTTTTTACTTATTCCGCGCCTAACTTTGATTTTGGTCTGTTTGTGAATATGTTTCACAATATGAGGGAAAGCGGACTTCCGATGTCTACCTCGGAGCGTGACGTTCTTCTTTCTCATTTTGCTGTTCATATTTCACCCATATACTATCTTATTTTACCCTTTTACTATATAATTCCATCGCCTAATACGCTGCAGATAGCTCAGGCGGTGATATTGGTATCGGGTGTTATACCGCTTATTCTTATATGCCGAAGTTATAAGCTCTCTAATAAGTCAAGTATAGTATTAGCATTTATATACTGCCTGTATCCCGCAATGAGCGGAGGCTGCTTCTATGATATACACGAAAATTGCTTTCTGCTGCCATTACTTTTATGGGTGTTCTGCTTTTTTGAACGTGAAAAATGGGTGTTTGTGTATATTTTCTCCTTTTTGACGCTTATGGTAAAGGAGGATGCGGCAATATATATAATGGTCTTTGCGCTATTTGTAATAATGTCACGAAAAAAGCATATACACGGTTTTATATTGCTTATAGCATCTGCAGCTTACTTTTTCCTCGCTCTTCACCTTCTTGATAAAATGGGTGAATACTATGCCGCCTACTATGCTGATGCCACTCCAAATCCCGCTATTAAGGGCGCTATGGTCAATCGTTTTGATAATCTTATACTTGAAGAGGATGACGGTATTATCGGGGTTATCAAAACAGTAATAAAAAATCCGGGTTACGTCTTTACTCAGCTTTTTGAAACCTCTGACAGTACCTATTTTAAACTCAGGTATATTGTTCAGATGCTCCTACCCTTGGGATTTATCCCCTTTGTTACCAAAAAGGTATCGAGATATATTCTTATACTGCCGATACTTATAAATCTTTTGACCGATTACGTATATCAGTATAATATCGGTTTTCAATACCATTTCGGAATAACTGCGTTCCTGTTTTATCTTACTGTTATGAATTTGTCCGAAATGAGACGGCCCTCAAGGCAGACCATGCTTATCATCGGTGCTGTGAGCTGCTGTTGTCTATATATTACTCTCGTTGCTCCCATGATCTCACGTTATTCGGATATGTACAGTGAGAATAAGGATAGCTATAAGTCTATGAGCAAGGTTCTTGAAGAAATACCGGAGGAAGCCTCCGTAAGCTGTTCTACCATGCTTGCGGCAAGACTTTCCGATAGAGATGAAATATATCAAATTGAGTATCATGGTAATGAGACTGATGTTGATTACGTAGTCTTCGATAAGCGTTATAAGGTGGATTATAATATAGTCTATGCTTATAAAAAAGAAGGATACAGCGTTATCAAGGAAACAAACGAGCTTATGATAATGGAAAAGGGAAGAAATGATAATTAAGGTATACGACAATCTTCCATCAGAAGCAATGAATATACGTATTAAAGTATTTGCAGAGGAGCAGGGTTTTATTGATAAGCCTGATGATACCGATACTGTTGCTACTCACGTTGTAGGGTATGAGGGTACTATTCCTGTTGCAACCTGTCGTATTTTCAAGAATAAAGAGGGAAGATTTATTCTCGGCAGATTTGCCGTTATAAAGGAATTCAGAGGCAGAGGCTTCGGAAGAGAGCTTCTTTCTCATACAGAAAAGTATTTTGCCGATAAGGGAGTTGATACCCTTTCACTTCATTCTCAATATCACGCTTGCGGCTTCTACAGAGCGTTGGGTTATACAGAGATAGGTGACGTGGAATACGAACAGGGTGAACCTCACGTTTGGATGGCAAAGCGTCTGCCAAAAATCTAATAAATTAAAAAGCATAGAAAATCTATGCTTTTCAGACTGTCGAAAAAGTCGGTCGGACGTGTGAATTAAATAATTATAAAAATTTTATTCACCCAAAAAAGATTTTTTAATAATTAACATCTGATGCTCCAAACTAACTGAATAAGTATTCAAAAAGGGCTAAAACATCGAGTTTCAGCCCTTTTTTCACACTTTTCCGCGAAAAGCCTCACTACCGTACTTAGTACGCCTACGGAGACTTTTCACGAAAACCTACCATCCTCGTATAATATAG
>SVTI01000110.1 GCA_015063855.1 Oscillospiraceae bacterium | reverse complement strand
ACGGCTCGGTCTTGACGTTTCCGAAGAGCATTTCTATACAAGTGCGCTTGCTACTGCGGCATTCTTGAAGGAGCAGTCCCCCGGATGTTCCGTATATGCCATAGGAGAGGCGGGGCTTTTCAATGCACTTTACAACGCAGGCATCACAATGAATGACGTAAATCCCGATTACGTTGTTGTGGGTGAAGGCAAGGCATATTCGCTTGATACTCTTACCAAGGCTACAAATCTTGTACTTGGCGGTGCAAAGCTTATAGGCTGTAACTCCGACGTTTCGGCACCTATTGAAAACGGCTTCACCCCCGCCTGCAGAGCTTTGGTCGCTCCCATTGAGATGGCAACGGGCAGGCAGGCTTACTTCTGCGGCAAGCCAAATCCTCTGATGATGCATACAGGCCTTAAGCTTTTGGGATGCCATTCGGCAGAGGCTGTTATGGTTGGAGACAGAATGGATACCGACATAGTATCAGGACTTGAACGCGGTCTTTCCACGGTATTGGTTTTAACCGGTGTTTCTACCACCGAAAACATAAAAGTTTACGGCTACAAGCCCACCGTTGTTCTTAAGGGTGTAGGTGATATTGTAGAGTATGCAAAACAAAAATAATACTCAAAAGCCACCGTAATGCGGTGGCTTCCTCTATTTTTTATTCCTTTTTAAAGCCGATCTCAAACAGTTCCTCCATGCGTTCCCTTTTTCCCTCAAGATAAAGGTACGCGAACAGAACCTCAAGACCGGTAGCCTTACGGTACTGTCCCGTGCTTGCACTCTTGGGCGCAGAGGAGGTACTGTGATTTCTGCCTCTCTTAAACCAGTACATCTCATCGTCGGTAAGATGCTCGCTCATACGGTCGAAGGCATCGCACTGTGCTGTTGCCTTAACATAGTCAAGGGCAAGCTTATTTAATTTTCCCGCATCTGCCACACCGGACTTTACAAGCATGGTTCTGGTCATTAATTCAAGAACGCTGTCACCGAGATAGGCAAGAGCCGCAGGACTCATTTCATTTATCTGCATAATAACTCCAATTAAATAATTTATAATTAGAGTATATCACACTTTTTCGAATCATGCAAGACCGAAATACCGATTTAATCCGTTATATATACCCTGAGCGAAAAGCTGTGGGTTCTCACTCATGAGTGCGGCATCTCCCGAATTGGTAATAAAGCCAAGCTCTATAAGTGTTGCGGGCATCCTTGTCTTACGGAGAACATAAAGCGTCGGACGGGCAAAAACTCCTCTGTCGGGTAAGCCCGTTGACGCAGTCAATCCCACAAGAATATTCTCCGCCAACTGCTCTGCCGCTCCGCCGAGACTGTAGACATATCCTTCACTTCCGGATGCAGAAGCAATTGATGAAGCATTGGCATGCAGACTTATAAAATAATCTGCTCCCCAGTTGTTCGCTTCATCCGTCCTTATACGAAGACTCTGCGCATTAGTGGTACCGAGCTGCGTTTCGAGACTTGGTCTGGATACTCTGACCTCATAATTCGGATCATTTTCAAGAAGCTCTGCCAATAGTATTCCTATCTCAAAGGTCAGATCCTGTTCGCGAAGACCGTTGCCCTCTGCGCCTGCATTGGGATTGGTGGGGTTATGCCCCTGATCGATAAAAATTTTTATTGCCATAAAAAATCACCTCTTTTTAATATATTCGGCTTTACTTTTTTATGTTCTTATGGTAAAATATATTATCTTTAATTGAAGGAAAATAATATGAAATTTAATAGGATCAGACGCTTACTCAGCTGTACACGACGCTGTGTAGATGATTACAATATGATAGAAGAGGGAGACCGTATAGCGGTAGGGCTGTCGGGAGGTAAGGACTCCTGTGCGCTGCTCTGTACTCTTCGCGATCTCTCTATATTTTACCCCAAGAAGTTCGAGGTGGTGGGCATCACCGTAGATCTGGGATTTGAGGGCAGCGATTACTCCGAGACCGAAAAATTCTGCCGTGAGATCGGTGTGGAATATATAGTTAAGAAAACTACTATCGCCGAGATAATCTTTGAGACCCGCAAGGAATCAAACCCTTGTGCACTGTGTGCGAAGATGCGACGCGGAGTACTCAACGAAACTGCAAAGGAAGCGGGATGCAACAAGGTAGCTCTGGGACATCACTATGACGACGCCATAGACACCTTCATGATGAATCTGGTTCATGAGGGCCGCATAGCATCCTTCTCACCTGTAACATATCTCTCACGGATAGATCTGACCGTAATAAGACCCCTCTCCTACTGTCCCGAGAAGGATATAGAATATTTCGCAAGACAAAACACTCTCCCTATCTCCCCAAGCCTTTGTCCCGAGGACAAGCACACAGAAAGAGAAACAATTAAACAGTTAGTAAATTCTCTTGACAGAGAATATGAGGGCTTCAAGCACAGAGTATTCAATGCCATGCATAAGCAGGATATCTCCCGCTGGGGTAAGGGTCACACCATAGAAGAGATAAAAAAACTCGGAATGCTTGAATAGCGATAATTATAACGTATATATTGAAAAAACTGCGGTGTGAACCGCAGTTTTTTAATTTATTAACTGATTACTTAATTATTCCAAGGAAGCTGAGTATTGTAAGAACTATACCGATAAGACAGTATAAGCCAACAAGACCGCCTACGGTACCGAAAATCGCGCCTACAACGGGAATAGAAGCGAGAAGTCCGATCAGAACACCGGCAATCGCTCCAACCACCACGTAGATGATGATAGAAACAACGAGCTTGGTTACATCCTTGGGAATAAATGAAAAGGGGAAAAATTTTTTGAGCATTTCCATAATAAAACTCTCCTGAATATAGATTTTACAATAATATTTTATAATATTATTCAGCAAAAGTCAACACAAAACAGCATTTTTCATATTAAAAATCTTCGGTTGCAATTTATAAAATAATATGGTATAATACCATCAAAGGCAGGTGTTAAAATGACTAATACAGCTATATATCCCGGCTCCTTCGACCCTTTTACCAACGGTCATCTTGATATAGTAAGAAAGGCCGCGGCAATATTCAATAAGGTATATGTTATTATAGGTACAAACGCAAACAAGAAAAGAAAGTTTGATGCCGAAATAATGAAGCCCGCTATAGAAAAAGCTCTTATGGACAACGGACTTGACAACTGCGAGGTATGTATACTTGACGGCCTTGTGGCAGAGTTCGCCGCAGAGCATAACGCAGGCTATATGATAAGAGGTCTTCGTAACAACATGGACTACAACTACGAGGAAAATATCGCAGAGATCAATAAGCTTATCAATCCCGATCTCGAATACGTATATTTCCGTGCTGATAACGTTGCCGTCTCCTCCTCGATGGTAAAGGAGCTGGCGTTCTACGGTAAAGACGTCGGAAAATACGTTCCCGACGCGATTTTAGAGCTTTTTAACTGATTGCTTTTTGTGGAAGGAAGGCAATAAGTGATGGATGTAAATTACAAGAATAAAAAACGGTATAACACAGGCAAAAAGCCGATAAGACAGCCTCTGTTTATCGTATTTCTGATATATATTTTATCAAAAATAATGCTTATCGGTAAAAAATACAAGCTTGAAAAGATCAATATGGAGGGATTAAAGCCACCTTATATACTTTTCAGCAATCATATGTATTTTATTGACTTTGAGATAGCGGCGATGGGTACATTTCCTCACCGAGTCAATAACATAGTAAGCATTGACGGCTATTATCGCCGCCCCTGGCTTATGGAGCTTATCGGTGCTATATGTAAGAGAAAGTACGTAGCCGAGCTTAATACTCTCAGAAGTATCAAGCACGTTCTGAAGCGCGGAGACATACTCTGTATGTATCCCGAGGCAAGATATACACCTATCGGAGCGACATCGTTTTTGCCGGATACTCTCGGTCAGATGGTCAAGATGAACAAGGTCCCCCTTGTGGTTATATGCCACCACGGAAACCACCTTCATACTCCCTTCTGGAACTTCCGTAAGGCTCGTAAGGTTCCCATGTATGCCACTATGACCCAAGTATTGACTGCAAAGCAGGTAGCTGAAATGAGTGTCGAAGAGATAAATGACACCATCAAAAAAGCCCTGACCTACGATGAATACAAATATCAGAAGGAAAACAATATAAAAATCACAGAGCCCTACCGTGCAGAAGGTCTGCACAAGGTTCTCTATCAATGCCCCCACTGTATGGCCGAATCAAAAATGAACTCCAAGGGTACCGAAATATTCTGTGAGGAATGCGGTAAACGTTGGAGCCTTGAAGAAAACGGCGAATTAAAAGCTCTTGACGGAGAAACTGAGTTTGCCCATATTCCCTCCTGGTTTGAGTGGGAAAGAGAAAATGTCAGAGCCGAAATTGAACGTGGTGAGTATCACTTTGAGGATGAGGTCGAGGTCTATTCTCTTCCCCGTTGCCGGCGCTTTGAAAAGCTGGGCAAGGGTTATGTAACTCATGATCCCGAAAAAGGCTTTGTTTTAAAGGGTCATCACAGAGGCGAGGACTATGAGATACATCGCTCCCCGAAGGCTACCAACAGCCTTCATATCGAATATGATTACTGCTATATCAAGCCCTATGATTGCTTCGATATATCTACCGAAAACGATTCCTTCTACTGCTATCCGACAAAGAAGAACGTTATCACCAAGTTAGCATTTGCAGTAGAGGAATTATACAAGATAAATACAATCAAAAAAGTTAAAAAAGCGGGCGCCGGCCCGCACCGATGATCGGGCATGAACTACGTCAAAACCTCTAACTTCAATGCCCGAAACGGAGCAATTTCCTATATATTAAAAAAGCGCCGCCGGGCGCACCGAATTTCG
>SVTI01000014.1 GCA_015063855.1 Oscillospiraceae bacterium | reverse complement strand
CGCTGCAAGAGTTGCATTGTTTGCAAGGGAGATAACCTTTGTGGAGGCTGTAGAAGCAAAGGAAGCTGCTTCTGCAAGACCGCCGATAAGATGTGTTCCGCCGTTTGCATAGAAATAGGGGATAGATGCACTGTTAACGAAGATAGCATTAACAGTCATATCATTTGCAGGAACGAGGGTATAGCTTGCGTCCTTGGAAATGATAGTACCGTCGGTGTTTGTCCAACCGAGGAAGCTTGCACCGGAAACGGGAGTTGCAACAAGAGCTGCACCTGCAAGAGCGATCTCTGTTGTACCGCCTGCAGCTACTGCAGTACCGTCAACTGTAACAGAACCGAGAGCGCTGTCATAGTTAAAGGTTACATTAGAGGATGCGCTTGCAGCCGCAAGGGCAAAGTTACTCATCACGAGCTTATTAACTGTTGAATTCTTTGCGGTTGTGATGGTAGCGGTAATGCTTGTACCTGCCGCCATAACCTTGGAGAAGGTTCCGCTTGCACCGGTATAAACGGTGCCATCGATATTAAGATTATTTACAGAGGTAGCTGCCCAATTAAAGGAAAGGGTAGCTGTATCTGCGGAATCGTTGTAAATGGTAATAGTTGCAGTCTTTGCAGATGCACCGATACCAAGGAAACCTGCAGAACCCTTTGCAGTTACGGTAACAGCACCGTCTGTCATGGAGTTATCAGTCGCACCGCTTACAGATACTGTTACACCCTCAATGGGAGTATGAGTACCTGTGGCTGCCGCAAATGCAGGCATTGCCATGGGAACGAGCATGAATACTACCAACAGAATGGGTAATAAACGTTTGCTGATTCTTGAAAACATTTCTTTTCTCCTTAATAAATTTTATTAAAATATCAACCATACGGCTGATTATTTTTCACAACACAAGTTGACGAGTATTTCTACCCGCCTTATAATTCTACCTCTTCGCTTCACAACCGAGCAATTCAAGCTCTGATCGTCTTCGATTATAACATATATTTAATATAAAATCATCAACAAAAATGCATTAATTTGTTAATTTTGGTGTAAACAAGGGCCGATTTTCTATACATTGAAGAAAGGAGCGTTCAAACACTCCTTAACTCACTTCTTATTGTTTCGGCTTAAAGCAAGGCATAAATTCCAGCTTGAAAAGATTGGCTTTGTGTCTACGGTCGATCTTCTCTTTAATATCCGCATCGTCTATCTCACCGGTTCTGATATACCTGTCAAGAGTAGCATAGGTAAAGCCGAGATTATCCTCGTCGGTTTTACCGCAGAGACCGTCGATGGGAACCTTATCCACAAGCTCCAAGGGAAGTCCTAAAAGCCTTCCTATCTCCTTGACCTCATGTACGGTAAGAAAGGACATAGGGGAAAAATCACCGACAGAATCACCGTAACGGGTGGAGTAACCAACCCAATCCTCCGAAAGATTACAGGTATTGCAAACTCTGCCGTTATGACTTTGGGAAACAGCATAAAGAGTGGTCATCCTCACTCTGGGAGGTATATTCTGAATGGTTTGTGCCGTTATCTCCATTTCCTTCGGAAGATTATTGATAATACCGTCCACGGCATCCTTGATATTCACTACGTAATACTTAATACCAAGGTGATTTACAAGCATATATGCCGCATCGATATCGTGCTGCTCGCCCTTAGGCATGAGAACTCCGATCACCCTTTCCCTGCCCAGCGCCTCAACGCAAAGAGCCGCTGCAACCGAGCTGTCCTTACCGCCGGATATTCCTACCACCGCATTACATCCGGGACCGTTTTTATCAAAAAAATCTCTGATCCATTCAACACATTCGTTCTTTATTCTTTTTGCATCAAACATATTATTCACCTGAACCTGTAATATTTATCTGGCACATCTGCATGGTAGAGAGAGCTGCCTCGTGTGTTTCGGGAGTTACGCCCGCACAACAGCTTCTGTCAACGCTTACCTCTGCATCGGGGAACTGAGCCTTTATAATAAGAGCGTTACTTACAACGCATATGTCGGTGCAAAGTCCCACAAGCTCAACCCTTTCAAGGGTAAGATCTCTCCAATTCGGCCAGCCGAAATTAGGCTTGTCTATTATCTTACATCCTTCAACGAAAAGACCGTCCGCTATCTGCCAACCCTTAGTTCCTTTAATACAATGAGGAACGGGAAGCTTTTTTCCTTCGGGTGTTTCAAGATAATTTTCAAAATGAGTATCACGGGTATATATTACCTCATTACCGTCATTTATATACTCCTGTATCTTCTGTTTGACCTTCGGTACTATTTCAAGTGCTTCTTTAGTACCCAAAGCCATATCTATAAAGTCATTTTGCATATCTACTACGATAAGTGTCCTCTTCATAACCTTCTCCTTTAATTATCCATATCCAACCGTTTATTTCATTTTGATTATATCGCAATGACAATAAACCGTCAAGACTTTTTTAAAATTATATATTAAAATCAGAGAACGAAATCATACGAGATCATCCTCTGATTAATATTATTTTTCTATACCTCTATAGCTATTCTTTACCTCATTATAGCTCTCAAGATTACCGATATCATATCTTGAGCCGGGCATCTCCATCGAATAAACGGGGGAGCTATGACAGAGCCATGCAATAAAGCTGCCGGGTGCATCGTATCCGCATCCCTCTGCCAATGCCTGCTTTATCTTCTTCGCATCCTCCCTTGTATAAATATAGAAGGGTGGTGTACACCAATGGGTTGCGGGTGTGGGAGACTTTTCGGTCATTTCGGTAACGCGCTCGTCTCCATCGATCGTCACAACGCCGCATTTAAGGAGCTTCCTTTCATCAGCCTCATAATAACGCATGACACAGGAGCTTCCCTTTTCCTTATAATATGCCGTAAATCTGCCTAACGAAAAATCAAGCACGTTATCTCCTGCGATAACCAGCATATCATCGTCAAGCCCTAATTTATCTATAGCAAATTCAATATCACGCACCGCACCGAGACGGTTCTCATTTGAATCCGTGCCGTCATCGACCACGGTGATATCATGTCTTGAAGCCTTCGCCCAGCTCTCAAAGTGACAGGCAAATTTATGATTAGATATTACTATAAATCTCTTGATATGGGTGGTTTTGGAAATATCATCTACAAGCCAGTCAAGAATAGTCTTGCCGTTAACGAAAAGCAAGGGCTTGGGAAAATTCTCGGTCAGGGGATAAAGTCTTGTGGCATAGCCTGCCGCTAAGATCAGACAAATCATCTTAATTCCTCCGAAATCAAAAATCGTTTTATTAATTATATCACCAAAACCGATCTTTGTCAATCAAAACAGCGAGCCTATACCGTTAATAATAAAGCAAATCAGCAGTCCCGTAAGTGTAGGTATAATAAATGCCGCCAAAGTCCAGCGCAGACTTCCCGTCTCCCTTTTAATACTCAGAAGAGTGGTCGAACAAGGAAAATGACATATACAGAAGACCGCCACACAGATACATCTCAGATCGTCCCAGCCGCAGGAGACCAGCAGTTGTCTGAGCTGTGTAATGCTCTCATATTCGGCAAGGGTCCCTGCACCCGTATATCCCATGATCATTATGGGAAGAACTATCTCGTTTGCAGGCAGACCGAGAATAAATCCCAAAAGGATGATACCGTCAAGCCCGAATAATCGTGCAAAGGGGTCAAAGAAATCCGAAATATATTTAAGCAGGCTGATATCATTCACACTCAGGTTGGCGATAAGCCATATCACCATCCCTGCGGGCAGGGCTACACTTACGGCTCTGCCAAGCACGAATACCGTTCGGTCGAGAAAGGAGCGAACCAATACCTTGGTGATATTCGGAGTTCTGTAGGGCACAAGCTCAAGTGTAAAGGAGGATGGGATACCGCGAAGTATACTTTTTGATAGCAAAAGGGAGACTCCAAAGGTAATAAATATACCGAAAATTATAAAAAGAGAAAGTATCAGAGATGAAAGAAGAGAGGAATATCCCATGGATACGCCAAACACCAAAAATGCCGAAATAAGAGTCAAAAGCATGGGAAATCTGCCGTTACAGGGGACGAATACGTTTGTCAGTATCGCTATCATACGATCTCTGGGCGAATCTATTATACGGCATCCGCAGACACCTACCGCATTACAGCCAAAGCCCATACACATGGTCAGCGACTGCTTACCGCAGCTTCCCGAGCAACGAAAGCAGCCATCCATATTAAAGGCGATCCTGGGAAGAATACCTATATCCTCCAAAAGTGTAAAAAGCGGAAAGAATATCGCCATCGGCGCAAGCATGACCGATATCACCCAACCGCATACTCTGAACATGCCGCATACTATCATCTCACGGATAAATACGGGGAGGTTCAAAAGTATGAGCAGCTCGTTCAGCCTGCCCTCCGCATATATGAAAAACGAGCTGAGCCACCGCGACGGATAATTAGCACCGATAACCGTCAAAAAAAGAACTGCAGTGAGTAATAAAAGCATTATGGGAACAGCCGTGTACTTTCCCGTGACTATTTTGTCTATACGATGATTTCGATCAATCTGCTTTTCGCTCTTGGTTACACATTCCGAGGCTATCTCCTGTGCCCTTGATATCACGGCGCCGGAAACAGTCTCCGCACATTTTTCGGGATAGAGACCTGCGGCATACAAATATTCCTTTGCGTGTATAAACCTCTCTTTCTCAATGCTCTTTGAACAGATTATCCTTATTTTTTCAAAGCGAGAGAGATCATCTCCCATCAAGCTGAGAGCGTATTCTATATCTTCATCATATCTGACCGAAGCCCTTGTATGAATATCCTCCTCAAAACGTGATATAAGCTCATCTATTCCCTCTTTTCTCTTGGCAGAGGTGGTAACAACGGGACAGCTTAATATCTCACTAAGCCTTTCCACATCTATAGCGACAGAATATTTTTCGGTCTCATCCCACAAATTGAGCACGACTATCAGCTTATCATATACCTCACTCATCTGAAGTACAAGCGGCAGACCGGCTTCAAGAGAGGAAGCATCGCAAACGACACAGCACAGCTCTGCCTCTCCCGACATAATATACCTGCGTGTTACCTCCTCCTCGGGAGAATGGGAGAAAAGAGAATATGTACCCGGGAGATCGATTATCTTATAGCATTTTCCTTCTCTTTTGCACTCTCCGAAGGCCGTATCAACAGTCTTTCCCGTCCAGTTTCCCGTATGCTGACGAAGACCGGTCAGCTCGTTAAAAAGACTGCTCTTCCCTACGTTAGGATTCCCCGCAAGGGCTATCACCCTATCGTATTTTTCATTATTCATCCGACGCACACCTCCTGACCAAAATCTTCTCCGCATCGCTTTTTCTTATAGCAATTACCTTCCCCCTTACCGAATATGCCTTGATGGAATTATATGATGACATAAGTAAGCACTTTATTTTCGTCCCCTTTATAATTCCGAGATCCATAAATCTGTGTCTTATATCACTATCACTTAAAATAACCTCCGCTACACAGCTCTCTCCCACTTTTATATCCGACAGCTTTAACTGTTCCATAGCTTTATGCCTCCGTATAAATTCTTTTACTATCAGTTTATTCGGAAGAGAAAAAAAGGTTATACGAAGCGCCGCCGGGCGCACCGAATTTCGCCCATTTCTGAAGTGCGAACAACTCACACGAAATGAAGTAATTTCCTATATATTGAAAAAACCGACCTTGCAAAAGGTCGGTTTGGGTATATGTATAGAAAATACGTTGTCTCGGGCATTTACACTTAAATTTTAAGAGTAGTTCATACCCGATCTTGCCAACAGGTGCTCCCCGCTTACCACTCGAAGGAGCGGAGATAGTCGATACTCATCTTTGCGGACTCAAGTGCGGGGCGCTCGGGAGACTCATCCTGCTCAACGATAACCATATCTGCCTTTGCGGCCTTGGATGCTTCGAGGATAGCAGGAATATCCTGAATACCGTGACCTATCGGCTTAAAGATAAAGCCCTCATTTTCACGGTCCTCACGGCTCTTACCAATGAGGTCATAGGGTACACCGGTATTTCCCTCTGCTTCCCAATAATCCTTTAGGTGAACAAGCGGGCTTCTTCCGGTATACTTGCGCAGATATTCGCAGGGATCGTAGCTTGCAAACTTTACCCAACAGGTATCAAGCTCAGTCTTCAGAAGGTTCTCCGGAACCGAATCGTAAATAATATCAAGCACGCACTTGTCATCTATTTTCTTGAACTCAAAATCATGATTGTGATAAAGCATGGTAAGACCTTCCTTATTTGCCTCTTCACACAGTTTCTTAATAAGCTCAAGGTTTTCCTCAAATCTCTGATTATGAGAGCCGTAACTCATCCAAGGAATAACGATATAATCGCAGCCTGCCTCCTTATAACGGGCAAAGGTCCCCTCCTTCTGCATTTCATCGGTAGGACAGTGACTGGAATTACAGATAAGACCAAGCTCGTCGATCATTTTTTTGATCTCCTTGGGATCCCATTCCTCCTTAAGTCCGCAGAGCTCTACTGCGTCGTAGCCCATCTCCTTAACTGCCTTGATAGTGCCGTAAAAATCACGGCCAAGATCCTCACGAACCGAATATAATTGTAATCCTATAGGTAATGATGCCATTTTCTTTTCCTCCTTAGTCATCAAGAATACCCACCAAGCCGTCTGTAGGCATTGGTTTTTGCCTTTCAAAGCTTGATTCTATTTTTATATTTGTATTTTTTTCGCTGGATGTGTAGAACGCAGACATGACCTCAACAACATGGAGCTGCTGATCACAGTTACATCTGAAGGGTCTGCCTGTTTGAATAGACTTTGCCATATCTGCAAGTCCAAGACCTCTTGAATTCTCGGTATAATTGAATATCTTGGGCATTTCGATATACTCAGCCTTTCTGCCTCTGATAAGCTTTACCTTTCCGTCAAAGCAGTTGGGATCGGGAACAATAATAGTACCCTCAGAGCCGTACACCTCAAGTCTTGTATTATTGATATAGCTTACATCAAAAGTAGTAAACACGTTACCGATACAGCCGTTCTTAAATTTCATTGTACCCATAACATAAGTAGGCACCTCGACCTTCATTATGTTTCCGTACTTCTTCTCACTCAAAATAGGACGCTCGGGATAGGATGCCTGAACCATACCCGAAACGGTATCTACTGCACCAAGAAGATTAATAAGCGCAGTTATGTAATAGGGACCCATATCAAACATAGGGCCTCCGCCGTACTTATATACGAATTCGGGATCAGGATGCCAATTCTCGGGGCCGCGGGTAATGAAGTGCGCACCCGCACCGATAGGAGTACCAATGAATCCGCTGTCGATAAGATGACGGCAGGTCTGAATACCTGCACCCATAAAGGTATCGGGAGCACCACCGAGCATAAGACCCTTATCCTTTGCCAAAGCCACAAGCTCTCTTGCCTCAATAAGATCGGGTGACAGAGGTTTCTCAGAATATACGTGCTTACCGTGAAGAAGCGCCTGCTTTGTTACCTCATAATGCTCATAGGGACGTGTAATGTTAAGCACAATATCTACCTCAGGGTCATTGAACAGCTCATACATATCCTCATAGAGCTTGGGGATATTATATTTTTCAACAGCCTCCTCAGCACGCTCACGTATAAGATCACAGACACCGATGATCTCGATCTCCTTAAACATATTTGTGATGTTTTCAAGGTATATGGGACTGATACAGCCTACACCGACAAAACCGATTTTAACCTTATTCATAAGATCACTCCTTTCATTATCCATATTATATACCCTGTTGTCAAGTCCTTCTATAATAAAAAGAGGACAAATTTGAAAAAATGGCTGGAATTATTCAAAAAAATATGCTATAGTAGAAATGTAGGCAGATTGTAATAAAAACCAAAATACCTACACCCAAGGAGTAATAGTTTATGAAAATTGAATGCAAAAACTTAATCTCTATCAGTCACCCAAACGGATTCTACGTTGAAAAGCACAGTCACAGACAGCATGAAATGGTCTATTGCCTTGAAGGAAACGGCTATGCAGAGATCAAGGGCAAAAACAGCGAGTTTTCTACCGGACACTATTATATCACAAGGGCGGGTACACTACACACCGAGCATGATGAAGAAATCACAAGGATAATATATTTTCACTTTGATGCACCCCTTGAGTTAGTGTCCGAGGGAGTGTTTGCCGATTATCACGGCTCGGTACTCTCCTGTGTCAAGCAGCTTCGCAGAGAGATAGAATCGGAAGAAATATACAAAGAACGAATGATCGAATGCTTAATCACAAGAATACTCCTTGAGGCACTTCGATCCTCGGAAAACACCAAAGCGAGAGAGGGTATACGAACAGCTCTTCAATATATAGATGATAACGCAGAACAGAAAATCGACTTTAAAGCATTAGCAAAGCAACAGCATTACAGCTTTGACCGTTTTCGCCATATTTTCAAGGAGCATACGGGCTTCTCACCCCATCAGTATGTAATTAATGCCCGTATAGAAAAAGCAAAATTTCTCTTAAAACTCAATCCCCGTTCATCGCTGACCGAGATATCCTACAATTGCGGCTTTGCCTCCTCCTCCCATTTCACAAAGGCATTTCGCTCCAAGGTTGGCATGACGCCTTCAGAATATGCGGGTAGCACCCGCAGGCAATAATCGGGCATGAACCATTCTGCGACCTTTCGTTTAAATGCCCGAAATGGAACAATTTCCTTTACATTGAATAAGAATCCACCCGTAATATACGGGTGGTTCATATTTGCCGGTGACTTTTTTGTATTATGGGGTAATATCTACAGTTTCATCGGGAAGATACTCAGTTCTATCCCATCTTCCGTTATCCTTATTATAAACAAATCTCCATACGGGATTGCCCTCTTCACCGAAGAAGGTGTAGTATCTGCCGTCGGGGGTACAAAGCACACCTGCATCATCACCTGCCGCAAATCCGATGGCAGGCTCGGTTTTGCTCTCAAGGAAGGCATCAAAGCCCTTCCAATCGGGCAACTGATAATGGGGAGCGAAGTATGCGGGAATTATCTCATAGCCGTTGGCATACACCTCACCGCAATCAACCTCAACACAGGAATGAGAAAGCACCATAGCACCCGCACTTGAGCCAACAATAACCTTACCCTCGGTCATAACTGCATCAAAAAGAAATTTCTCCGCACCGTACTTAGCAAAGGCTTTTTTAATGTTTTCCGTAGCCCCTCCCGGCATATAGATAAGGTCTGCCTTCTTGAATCTCGCCTTAATATCTTCCTTGTCGGGAGTCTCGGCAATAAGCTTTATAACATCAACGCTCTCTGCAAATCGGCTGTAGAAGCCATAGGTCTCTTCAATTATCTCGGGATCATCCCCCCTTGCGGTGGGAAGGATAGCAACATGGGGTTTCCTTGTACACAGCTCACAGGTTTTCTTAGCCATGGTCATACTTGAGCTGCCGCCGACCAGTACGATTTTTGCCTTTATATTTTCCATATCATTTCCTCACTTGTTCAAATTACATATATTATACACCCTCAAGCTACGTTTGTCAAAATATTTTCCGCATTTCCCTTGATATTAAATCAAAAGAATGGTATCATAGAAACATTAAAGTGAGGATTAAAAATTATGAGCGACATTAACATTGTACTTATCGAACCCGAAATACCCCAGAATACGGGAAATATCGCCCGCACCTGTGCCGCAACAGGTGCTTCCCTGCACCTTGTTGAGCCTATGGGCTTCAAGGTGGATGACCGCAAATTAAAGCGCGCGGGACTTGACTACTGGCACAGCCTGGATATTACATATTATAAGGATATAAACGACTTCTTTGAACGAAACAAGGGCGAGGAATTCTACTATTTTACCACTAAAGCACCTCAATGCTACAGTAGTGTAACATATCCCAAGCGTGTATTCCTTGTTTTCGGCAAGGAGACCAAGGGACTGCCCGAGGAGCTTCTCTATAACAACCGTGAAAGATGTGTCCGTATGCCCATGCGTGAGACCCTTCGCAGTCTTAATCTTTCAAATACCGTTGCCATTGCTGTATACGAGGCATTCAGACAGAGAGGATTTGAAGGACTTGAGGAAGCGGGACAGCTGACTCAATATGAATGGTAATAATATGAACACTAATACAAAAGAACTTTTCCCTCTGGGAAACGGGTGTATGTATGCGGTAATGCAGGGACTCTCTGTGAGAGAGATACGTGCCGACCATTTCTCAAAAAGCTTCTGCTCGATAGAGAAAATACCCGAGTCTGATAAGAGCGATTTCACCAAATCGCAGAGAATACACGGTTCGACCCATTGGCATACAAGGCTGCTTCGTGTACTGAACCGTGACGAAACCAATCAACAGCTGGCTTATGTAGCCGAGGCGGACGATTATCTTATCGCTAACGAAAACACTCTTATTCGTGTTTTCAATAACAAAACCACGATAAGATTCAAGCTTGAACTTCCCGAATATGCTACATTGACCGAGGGTCCTGTTATGACTCACGACATACACAAAGCTCAAAGCTATTTTATTAAGGTGAGACATGACAACTATGAGGATATTCTACAGATCACCTTGTTCGGAGAATGTCGTCTTGACCTCGAAACGAGGACCTTTATCCTTATTCCCGAGCGCTCTGCCATGATATTATCTACCGGCACCATACCCGGTCTCATACTTAAAAGCTCCGCCAAAGCTCTGGATATGGTGATAAAAAACGAGATCAGCGTACTTCCCCTCCCTCTTAACGAGGAAAACATTACTGAAGTCAGAAATTCTGTAAATTCAATTCTCTCTCATACCTGCACCTTCAAGGGAATAGTCCCTTCAAGCAACGACAAATATATAAGAATGCTTCCCATATATACTGCGGTAAAGCTCTTTAATCTTATCAATGCAAACCAATGTGCGGTCATGATCGCCTCCAACGCAATAAAAACATTTCTCGGGGTTAGAGACTGTGTAGGAATCGGAAAATATAACGAGCCGCAGTATGCGACCGACGTCTTTGCGCTCGTTCCCTCTCTTCTTATCCTTACAGCCATAGAAGCTCCTAACGAAAAGCTTTTAAAAAGCATGGCTTCCTTCCTCACCGCTCGGCATAAAATACAGACCGGAACACTCTTAAACGGCATGCTTCCCTTTGAAGGTCGTGAATATTTCTTTGATAATTTCTGTTCAAATACAGACGGCTCTGCGGTATCCACACTCTTCTATATCAAAAGCGCGGAGCTGCTCTGTCAATTCAGAAATGACAAAAACTCGGTACGGGCGTTAAGTAAAGTAAGAGAGAGTTTCCGAGAAAGCTTTATAAAGGACTCTAAAATATATCTTAATTCCCCCAAACGAACCGAGAACGTCACATTGCCGAGGTATATATACGGAAAATGTGATTTCTGTAATTCTTCCAACTTCACCTGGCTTACCAAAAATTCAGTCGGTGCATACTGCTGTGACAACTGCAGTGAGGAGAATAAAAACAGCACTTCCCCGAAAACAGGAGTGACAAAGGAATCATATCTTCCCGTTCTGTGGTCAGAGTATCTTCAAATAAAAGGAATCTTCACCGAAAAGGAAATACACTATTCGCAGGAAATGGCATTGGCTTCGCTTGACAGCATACCGCTCTGCGATGCGGCATTGCTTCTCAATTCAATGACCGATCAGCCTCATCCCGAAAGTCAGAGGGTATACGAGTTCTTACTTTCAAAAAGAAATTCACTCGATATATGGTATGATGACAATGGTGATTTTGACTGTCTGACCAACGCTCTCTGCTCCTATGCGGTCGTAAGATATCTATCTAAATAAATAAATAAATAAAGAGCCGAAATTCGGCTCTTTTTATTCTTGCTTATTCTGCTGTTAATGCAGGAGCTTGGGTTATAATTTCGGGCAATGCCTCGCCTGTTACGACACCTGCGCCGATAACAGCCTTGACAACACCCTCTCGTGAGGGAAGCTCGTACATCATGGGGAGCATCATATTCTCCATTATAGAACGAAGACCTCTTGCACCGATATTTCTCTCGATTGCAAGATCGGCGATCTTGTAAAGAGCCTCATCGGTAAATTCAATCTCCATCTTATCCATATCGAAGAGCTTCTTGTACTGCTTGATAAGCGAGTTCTTAGGCTCTTTAAGAATACGAACGAGAGCATCACGGTCAAGTCCCTCAAGTCCAACGATCATGGGCAGACGTCCCACAAGCTCGGGGATAAGTCCGTACTTCATGATATCGTGGGGAGTAACATCCTTATAGATATCAGCTATATCAGCTTCCTTCTTGGATTTGATCTCTACACCGAATCCCATAGCACCCGAGCCCTTACGCTTCTCAATGATCTCGGAGATACCGTCAAAGGCACCGCCGCAGATAAAGAGAATATTCTCGGTGTTGATCTGTATAAACTCCTGATTGGGATGCTTACGTCCACCCTGAGGAGGTACGTTTGATACAGTTCCCTCAAGGATCTTAAGAAGTGCCTGCTGAACACCTTCACCGGACACGTCACGGGTGATAGAACGGTTCTCGCTTCTTCTTGATATCTTATCGATCTCATCGATATAGATGATACCCTTCTCGGCAAGAGAAATATCGAAATCCGCCGCCTGAATAAGACGAAGCAGTATATTCTCAACGTCCTCACCTACATAGCCTGCCTCGGTAAGAGTGGTAGCATCGGCTATGGCAAAGGGTACCTGAAGGGTCTTTGCCAGGGTCTGTGCAAGATAGGTCTTACCCACACCGGTAGGTCCGAGCAGAAGCACATTGCTCTTCTGGATCTCAACAGGATCATCCTCGTTATTCTTTTTCTTCTTTTCCTTTGAAAGAATACGCTTGTAATGATTGTATACCGCAACGGATAAAGCCTTCTTTGCCTCATCCTGTCCTATAACGTACTCATCAAGAGTCTGCTTTATCATCATAGGCTTGGGAAGGGTTTCGTAGCTGAGCTTCGCACCGCCGCCGATAGGCTCAAAAAACTTATTGTCCTCGATAATATCAAAGCAAGCGTTTATACACTCATCACAAATAAATACATTCTTCTTTGTGGGTGAGGGTATAAGGAACATCGTCATATTTTCGGGTCTGCCGCAGAATGAGCAGCACACCGTCTTCTGTGTATTGTTAGTATCAGACATTAAAATGATTGCGGAAGATCCGCTTCCTTTCGATTATTATGCTCTCTTATCAAAAACCTTATCAATAAGGCCGTATTCAAGCGCCTGCTGTGCGGTAAGGAAGTTATCTCTGTCAGTATCCTTCTCAATCTGCTCAAGGGGCTTACCTGTATTCTCTGCAAGGATCTGATTCAGCTTAGCCTTGGTGCGGAGAATATGGTCTGCGTGAATCTTGATATCGGATGCCTGACCCTGCATTCCTCCGAGAGGCTGATGGATCATGATCTCGCTGTTAGGAAGAGCGATTCTCTTTCCCTTAGCACCGGAAGAAAGAAGGAACGCACCCATGGACGCTGCCATACCGATACAGATGGTGGAAACGTCACACTTGATATAGTTCATCGTATCATAGATGGCCATGCCTGCGCTTACAGAGCCTCCGGGGCTGTTGATATACATACAGATATCCTTGTCGGGATCCTGTGCTTCAAGGAAGAGAAGCTGTGCCACAACAAGGGATGCGGTCACGTCGTTCACTTCGTCTGCAAGAAATACTATACGGTCATTAAGAAGGCGGGAGTATATATCATACGCACGCTCTCCACGGTTTGTCTGTTCAATAACGGTTGGTACCAATGCCATAATTGTTTCCTCCTGATTTATATATTTTAGTATATGCAATAATCACTTGCGACATAGCCGCAAGTGATCATCAAAATTATTTGTCTTCGGTTTCCTTTTCAGTCTTCTTTGCACAAGACTTCTTTGCGGTTGTTTTCTTTGCTGCAGGCTTCTTCTCCTCGGTTGCTTCGCCTTCAGTCTTTTCCGCTGCCTTCTTTGTTGTCTTCTTCTTAGCTGTAATAGCTGCGTTAGACTTAACAAAGTCAACAGTCTTTCTGATTGCGATATCAGCAGAAACAGACTCTGCATCTACAAGCTCCTTAACCTTGTCGAGCTCAAGGCCGTACATGGTAGCAAGCTTGGAATATTCTTCTTCAACTTCCTCATCGGTAGCCTTGATAGCTTCGAGCTCAGCGATCTTCTCAAGAGCAAGACGGCTCTTAACCTGGCGCTCTGCCTGGGGCTTGAACTGATCTCTTAAGGTGTCAAGATTCTGACCTGTGTACTGGAAGTAGGTGTTGAGATCAAGACCCTGAGAACGCAGACGGTAGTCATAGTCACGAACCATGTTCTCTGCCTCGTTTGCGATCATAACCTCGGGAACCTCACCCTCAAGGTTGTTTACAAGTGCTTCTACCAAAGCATTCTCTACCTCAGCGTCAGCAGCCTTTTCATTTCTCTCTGTGAGTTTAGCCTTAACATCTGCCTTATATTCAGCAAGTGTATCAAATTCGGAAACGTCCTTTGCAAATTCGTCGTCAAGCTTGGGAAGCTCCTCGTACTTGATTGCATGGAGCTTGGTCTTGAATACTGCAGGCTTGCCCTTAAGGTCCTCTGCATGGTATTCCTCGGGGAATGTAACCTCTACGTCAAACTCATCACCGATCTTGTGGCCGATGATCTGATCCTCAAAGCCGGGAATGAACTGACCGGAGCCGAGCTTAAGGGGATGACCTTCGCCCTTGCCGCCTTCAAATGCAACACCGTCAACGAAGCCCTCGTAATCGATGGTAACGGTATCGTCCTTCTTAGCTGCTCTGTCGGTTACCTCAATGGTTCTTGCGTTTCTCTGCTGAACACGCTTAACCTCTTCATTTACCTCGGTTGCGGTAACGTTCTTAACGTTACGCTCAACCTTGATGCCCTTATATTCCTTTACCTCAACGGTGGGATATACATAGAACTTTGCCTTTACAACTACGCCGTTCTCGTCGATGGTATCTACATCGTACTCGGGAGCGGAAACGGGTCTGATAGCTGCTTCCTTAACTGCAGCCTCAGCAGCCTCGGGAAGAAGAGCATTAAGTGCATCTTCATAGAATACACCCTTACCGTACATCTTCTCAATTACAGATCTGGGTGCCTTACCCTTACGGAAGCCGGGGATATTGATGCTCTTTACATTTTTCTTATATGCATCGCTGCATGCCTTATCAAAGCTCTCCTTATCAATAGTAAACTCTAATTCTACCCTGTTGGTCTCAATGTTGTTTACTTTAACCATTGTTCTCAATGTCCTTTCATCTTCTAAAAACTTTATAACACATCTATTTTACATATTTATATAATAATGTCAATACAAATTGAGAAAAATTATCAATTTATTCAATCTTCATAGGTTTAAAATTAAGATAATCGGCAGAAACGATAAAAAATTTAATGCCTTTATACTCTGTTACAGGCTCAACATCATAGTTTCCGTGAATATGTCCGTAATAGCACCGCTCAATACCGTGTCCGGCAAGGCAATCCACTATCTCATCGCATACGTAATCACCGTAAACAGGAGGAAAATGCAAAAACATCAGCTTTTCGGCGTCGGCATCGATTCTGTCCGCAGCAGCTATACTCAGCTCTATTCTGCCGACCTCACGGTTGACTATTTTCATATAGTCGCTGTCCTTGGGAGAATTATGGTCATCGGTATACCACCCTCTCGAGCCGCATACCATATAATTACCCACCTTAAATGCACTGTTATACAGAAGATCTATCGTGGTAATACCGCACTCGGCAAAGAAGGCATCCTGCTTCGCCTTGGTAGCCCACCAATAATCGTGATTACCCTTGGAAATAAGCTTTTTACCCGGTAATGAATCCAGAAACAGGAGATCCGCCCTTGCCTCATCAAAATTCATTCCCCAAGAGATATCTCCCGGCACGACCACGGTATCGTCATCCGAAACCACGGCACACCATTCTTCCCTTATTCTGTTCATATAACCGCTCCAGCGCTTACCGAAAACATCCATAGGCTTATCGGTGCCGAAGGAAAGGTGTGTGTCCGAAAGTACAAAAAGAGCCATTTTCTTCTCCGTATAGTTTATTTGCCGATGAACAAAAATAATTATATGCCGTGAAAGGAGGCAATATTATGGATATTTTTGACACAAGCAACGTGTATAATTCAAACAACCCTATAAAGGGGATAAAATGCAGTGTAGAAAACTGCGCATACAATGACGGTAAAAACCACTGTACAGCAAGTCAGGTGTCAGTTGGTCCGATGAATGCAACATCATCTACCGAAACAGTATGCGCAACATTTCGTTCTTATTGAATACCGAGCTCAGAAAGTACCTCTTCGGGCATTGCATCCGCTTCGATAACCTTCTCGAAGCGAACCTCCTTTGAAAGGAGTGTAGCAAGTCCCTCGGGAATCTCTACACCGGAGAGCTCATTGAGACATGGAAGAGCCTCATAGTCGTCGGCAAAGTCTGCATCATCCTTGATAGACTTATAAACATCTGCCGCAAACTTATAGGGGCTGGCGGTGGAGGCAACTACCATGTAGGTGTCATCGCCGCTTTCTTCCTGATACTTCTTAGCCGCGCAAACTGCAACTGCGGTATGTGTATCGCAGAGGTAACCGTCGGCAAAGGTAGTCTTGATAGTCTCGGCACACTCTGCTTCATCGGCATAGTAGCCTGCAAACTCTGCATCAAGCTTAGCCTTGATATCGGCATCAACTGTATAAACACCCTTCTCTGTAAGATCCTTCATGTAAGCGGCAGTTCTTTCGCTTCCGCCAAGGAGATAGAGAAGTCTCTCAAGGTTGCTGGATATAAGGATATCCATAGAGGGAGACATGGTGGTATAGAAGTCACGGTTGCGGTCATAGGTACCCTCATTTAAGAAGGTGGTAAGAATATTATTCTTATTCGAAGCGCATACGAACTTATTTACGGGAAGACCCATACGCTTAGCGATATAAGCGGCAAAGATGTTACCGAAGTTACCTGTAGGTACACATACGTTCATCTTGTCACCGAGAGCTATCTTACCCTCTGCAACGAGGTCGCAGTATGCGGACACGTAGTATGCGATCTGGGGAGCAAGTCTGCCCCAGTTAATAGAGTTTGCGCTGGAGAGGAAGTAGCCGTTGGCATCGAGCTTCTGTGCCATAGTCTTATCCGAGAAGATCTTCTTGACACCGTTCTGCGCATCGTCAAAGTTACCCTTTACTGCACATACGAATACGTTGCCACCCTTCTGGGTAGCCATCTGAAGCTTCTGCACACGGCTGACACCGTCTACGGGATAGAATACTGTGATCTTAACCTTATCTACATCACAATAGCCCTCGAGAGCTGCCTTACCTGTATCACCTGAGGTTGCTACGAGGATGAATGCAGTTCTCTCTTCGCCGGTCTTTGTAAGCGCACGGGAAAGAAGTCTGGGCATTATCTGAAGCGCCATATCCTTGAATGCACTTGTGGGACCGTGCCAGAGCTCAAGCACGGAGGTGTTGTCATTAAGTGTAGCTAAAGGAGCGGCACCGCCCTTAAAGCGCTTATCGCTGTAGGCCTCGGAGCAATCTGCCAAGAGCTCCTCATAAGTATAATCTGTTAAGAAAAGGGAGAGAATATAAGCCGCTCTCTCGGCATAGCTCTTCGTACTGAGAGCCTTAACATCATCAAGAGTAAGTGCAGGAATAGACTCGGGCATGAAAAGACCGCCGTCATTACAAAGACCCTGCTTGATAGCCTGTGCGGCAGATACCGCATCCTGGTTAATATTTCTTGTACTTCTGTAATTCATAGATTTATATTCCTTATAATAAAATTATTTGCATTATTAAAAAATATATTTTCGATAATATCCTCAGCTACACCTAAGGACCTGAGACGATCTGCAATCTTTGGCAGATATGATATATCCGGGATAGCCTTTGTGTTTCGTGTAACACCGTCAAGGTCACAGCCGAGACAAACTGTATTTTCACCGCCAAGCTCTATATAATGAAGAATATGACGGCATACATCCTCCTCGGTGGGTTCATCCTCGGTACAGGTATGAGTAGGCTCAAGGCTGACACCTACCACACCGCCGCAATCTCTGACGGCTACAAACATATCGTCACTGAGATTTCGGCTATGGTTATAAACAGACCTTGAATTGGAATGTGTGGCGACAAAGGGCTTTCCCCTTTTCATCGCTTCCTCCCTTACCTGCCAAAACATTTTATCCGAGGCATGGGATACATCGGGTATTATACCAAGGTCGAAGCATTTTTGCAATACCTTAAAGCCAAATTTACTAAAACCCTTATCGGTATCATGCGCTCCGCCAACAGAACACTCCCCTGCCCATACAAGGGTAAGAAAGCGTACCCCGAGATTATATATCAATTCAAGGTTCTCTATCCTTCCTGCCAACATTCCTGCGCCCTCTACCGCCAAAACGTGGGGAAAGGTGTCGGGGATTCTTTCCTTATATATATTGTATATACGAAGAAACTGCTCAAAGCGTTCCTCCTCGCTCAGATCATTCTGACTCCATATAGCCAGAACCTGAGCATATTTTTCAAATTTATCGGCTTTTCTTAAGCTGATATTCAGATCGTTATCCTCAAAGCCGCAGTCCCTTATGTACATCTCATACAGAGTGTCGCAATGCAGATCGAAAAGTCTCATTTTTACCCCTTTTCTCCGAAGGCATTTTCTATATGCACGATTCGGTGCTTACGAATATTGTCGGGTGAAAAATACACCTCTATAATGTCTATTCGCGGAGAAAGCGAAGTATTATTACGGCGAAGATAATCCTTTACCGCATAACGGATATGCTGTCTCTTTTCATAGTTGACAGCCGCAGCCGCCCTGCCGTATCTTTTTATAGACTCGGGACAGTCCCTTCTGGTCTTAACCTCGATAAAAACGATACGCTTTTTCTTTTTCGCTATAATATCGATCTCACCGTGCTTTGACGAATAATTTCTCTCAAGTATACGGTAAAATCTTCTGCGAAGATAACCTATCGCCAGCCTTTCACCGTAGTCACCGATCTCCTTAGTCTTCATTTATTCAGAAATTTAAGGAAGGTTTTACGGTGTACGGGAGAAGGACCGTACTTGATAACTGCCTCACGGTGCTCCTTTGTGGGATAGCCCTTATGCTTTGCAAAATTGTATTCGGGATACTCGTCGTGAAGGGCCGCACACATACGGTCTCGGGTAACCTTGGCAAGAATGGAGGCAGCCGCAATAGAAGGAGAGAGTGCATCTCCCTTAATTACCGGAACCGCCTTGATCTCAAAATCCCTTGCAATATTACCGTCGACCAGTACCACATCAGCCTTGGGATCAAGCTTTTCCACGCATCGCCTCATTGCAAGCTGAGATGCATTAAGTATATTAAGCTCGTCTATCTCCTCCACCGAAGACTCACAGATAGCGTAGCTTATCGCTTTTTCAATAATAATATCATAGAGCGCTTCCCTTTTTTTCTCGGTCAGCTTCTTTGAGTCGTTAAGACCCTCTATCTCTGTATCACGGGGTAAAATTACCGCCGCCGCAACCACGGGACCCGCAAGCGGTCCTCTGCCTGCCTCATCGGTACCGCAGACTACGCTGTACCCCTCGGCATAATACTGATTTTCTAAGTCCCAATTCATTGATGACTCTCCTCGGGAAGCTCAAGAGTGATTCTGCCTATCTTGGCGCCTCTGAACTCGTCAAGAAGTATATTGGAGGTTCTCTCCCAGTTTATTTCACCGCCTGAAATAAGGAAGCCTCTCTTTTTACCGATGACCTCTACCAGCTCCCAATCCTCAAGCTCATCATACTGAGACATATCACCAAGCTTATAACGCGCCGAGAGAAGCTCCGGATATTTTCTGCGTAATCTGCCTACAAGCACGGTACATATTCTGTCAAGGTCGATGACCTGATCCTTTATCGCACCTGTGATAGCAAGGCTCTCGCCTACGTAATCGTCCTCAAACTTAGGCCAGAGAACTCCGGGCATATCGAGAAGCTCAAGGCCGACATTGGTGGATACCCACTGCTTTGCCGTGGTAACACCGGGACGGTCCTCAACTCTTGCCTTCTTCTGTCCTGCAAGCTTATTGATAAGCGAGGATTTACCCACGTTGGGAATACCTACTATCATCGCCTTTAAGGGTCTGCCTGCCATACCCTTGCTCTCATATCTTTCCACCTTCTCGCGCAGTATATTGCGAACGGCATCGCCTATATCCTTTATCGCCGCACCCGTTACACTGTCGATAAACATACAATGCATGCCCTGCTTGGCATAATAAGCACGCCATTTATCGGAGGCTTGGGGATCGGCAAGTGAGGACTTGGAAAGAAGGGTAAGCATGGGCTTATCCTTACAGAGACGGCGTATCTCGGGATTTCCGGAGCTCTCGGGAATACGCGCATCAAGTATTTCTATAACTATATCGACCGCACCGAGGTTCTCTGTGATGAGTCGGCGGGTCTTTGCCATATGGCCGGGAAACCATTGTATCTGGGTTGACGGCATCTTTCTGAATCTCCTATTCTACAGTTCCTATTGAATCAAAAGGTAAAAGTCTGAATACCACACGACCTATAATGTCACGGGTATCGATAGGTCCGAGCGCACGGCTGTCCGAGGAATTATATCTGTTATCTCCGAGAACGAATACATGTCCCTCGGGAATAATAACGTCTATATCAGTCCATGGATATCCGCTTCTTGCCGGATCATAAAACGCATACTTCTCGCATTCGGATACCTTACCGTCGACATATATCTTCTTTTCCGCCGCATCAATCACCACGTGCTGACCCTCGGTAGCTATAACACGCTTAACATAGGGCTTATTATAGCCTGTACCGAGCTTGCCGTTTGAATTGTCGGAGGCAAAAACGATTATGTCACCAACGTCAGGCTCATAGAAAAGATTGCTGAGGATAAGAATATCCTTGTCCTCCAAAGTCTTATTCATAGAAATACCGTCAACGGGAGAATAACGAACAAAGCAGTTAAGAACGATAAGAACGCAGGCAACCGAAAATGCCAGAAGCTCCACCCATTCAAAGACGGTCCTTATAAGACTGCTGTTATTTTCTTGTGTATTACTCATTTATCATCATTCCTTTATCATGTAGGAAAGCAATGTGCTTCCGTCTGAAATATATGTTCTTCCCTCCATATCCTTCTCGGTGAAGGACTGCGCACCGTCAAGCTCCTCGTTTGAGGAATAGAGCATGAAGGGAACGGGATCCATAGCATGTGTACGTGTACAGATAGGTGTGGGATGGTCGGGAAGGATAAGGATCTTGAAATCCTCGCCGCAGCCCTTAAGATATTCGTAAACAGGCTTGAGAATCTTCTCGTCGATAAGCTCAACCGAAAGGATCTTGTTTTCAAGCTCTGCACGGTGTCCGCATTCATCGGGAGCTTCAACGTGAACGTATACGAAGCTCTTACCACGTTTATAGGCATCTATTGCCGCATCTGCTTTGCCCTTATAATTGGTATGTACGTTGCCTGTAGCACCCTCAACGTCGATAGACTCCATTCCTGCACAAAGACCGATGCCCTTGATAAGGTCTACCGCAGAAATTACAGATGCATCAAGACCCCACTTTTCCTTGAAGGAAGGAAGAGCAGGCTTCTTGCCGGGACTCCAGAGCCAGAGTGAGTTTGCGGGACGAAGTCCTCTCTGCACTCTTGCAAGGTTAACGGGATGCTTGGAAAGGATATCATAGCTCTTTTTCTGCATCTCAAGAACAGGCTCGGGGGGAAGGTACTCTGTGATCTTCTGACCGAGGATATCGTGAGGACGCATGAACTCCATGTTCTCGGGAGCGTCCTTCCAGATAAGGCAATGACGGTAGCTTACACCTGTATAGAACTTCTTAAGCTCGTCGCCAAGCTCCTTATCTATGGTCTTGATAAGCTCGTCTGCCTCTGCTGTGGTTATCTCATCCGCAGAATGGTCGATCATGGTCTTGTTTTCATAACCCTCCTCGTCACCGAGAGTAACTACGTTTGTACGGAATGCCGTCTCGTCAGGCATCATCTCGATTCCCATGCTCACAGCCTCAAGGGGTGAACGACCCTTGGAATAGATCTTGGGATCATAGGACATGATAGCTATATTGGCAGTATCACTCTCGGGAACCATTCCCTCGGGAACATTCGAGACCTTACCGCAGAAGCTCTTACGGCAGAGCTTGTCTATTGTAGGCTTATTTGCTTTTTCAAGGGGTGTGGCATTACCTAATTCTTCAATATTATAATCCGCCGCACCGTCTGTAACCAAAACTAAGTATTTCATATTCTTTGCCTCTTTATAAGTATAGATATAATAATTGCATTATAATACAATATTATATATCATTTTGATTACTTTTACAATAGTTTTTTAAAATTTTTTGAATTAAAATTAAACAAATTTATATTTCGGCTAAATGTAACTAAATAGTAAATTTGCCAAAAGCCCTTGCATTTTATAAAATAGTGTGATATAATTTCTCCGTTACGAATATAACACGGATAGTCCTCTGCGTATGCTCTGCAAGAATATCCGTAAAGAACAGGAGGAAGCCACAATGGATATGTTAAAGGCTTTTACAAGCGAGCAGTTAAAGAAGGAAGTACCTGAACTCAAGATCGGTGATACCGTTCGTGTTCACAACAAGATCAAGGAAGGTACAAGAGAAAGAATTCAGATCTTTGAGGGCACAATTATTGCCCGTCACGGCGGCGGAATTTCCGAGACATTCACTGTTAGAAGAATTTCCTACGGCGTAGGCGTTGAGAAGACCTTCCCGGTTCACTCTCCCAACGTTGAAAAGGTTGAAACCGTAAGACGCGGTAAGGTTAGAAGAGCTAAGCTCTACTATCTCCGTGGCAGAGTTGGTAAGGCATCCAAGGTTAAGGAGCTTATCTAACTTCAAAACGATCAAAAAGGACTTGCATCAGCAAGTCCTTTTTTCCTTTTCGGCTTCCTTTGCGGTATTGGTAAGATACCTTACAGCCTCTATGGGATATTCACCCACGGCACTCTCTCCCGTTATCATGACACCGCAGGCACCGTTATATACCGCGTTGAATATATCCGATACCTCTGCACGGGTAGGCAGAGGTGAATGCTCCATCGACGCAAGCATCTGGGTAACAACGATATAGGGTACACCTGCCTCATGGCAGATATCCTCAATATACTTCTGTACTCTCGGCAGCTCCCAGAGGGGCATATCATTACCGAGATCTCCTCTTGCTATTATTATACAGTCGGCATAGGGCAGAAGATCACGGATGCCGTCAACACCCATGCGGTTCTCTATCTTGGCAAAAATCTTTATATCCTCTCCGCCCTTCGCATCAAGGGTCTCTCTGACACAGCGAAGATCATCGGCAGAGCGTACAAAGGGCTGCATCACAGCGGTGACACCGTAGCTCTTGGCAAGACTGATATTCTCAATATCATGCTCTGTAAGGCATGGCATATCCACGTTTTTGTCCTTGATCTTAACACTCTTATGTGCCTTAAGTATACCGGGAATTATAACCTCAATGCTATTATCATCAAGCACCGAACAGAGGATCTTTGTGTCATCAAGGAGAATTTGGTCACCTGTACTAAGCGCATCTGTGACCTTTTCGGGAAAAGGAATCTCGCAAAGAGAATGAACACTTCCCTTCTCAAGTGAAAGATCAGCCATATTCCCTACTCTCAGCTCCGGCCCCTGCATATCTATAAGTATCTGCATTTCCTTATTTAAGGATGCAGATGCTTTTTTGTAGTTCTCTATATATTCACCTGCATCGGACAGTGACATATGAGATAGGTTAAGTCTCATCCCGGTCATTCCCGCTTCTATCATTTGTTTTAAAACCTCTTCATCCTTACATGAAGGACCAAAGGTCGCATAGATCTGTGTTTTCATAATGATCTCCGTCAAAGTTTATATATATAATTATAACATACCCTTAGACAAAATAACAGAGGTTTTTGATATTATTTTTCGATTAAGTGAATTTTATAGGGTCTATCCGTCTTTTTACACCTATCTATAACATACTTACTTCCCTTCGACTTGCCGTCCCAAAATATAAGTACTAAATCGGAATATTCAACAATGGTATCATTTCGTTTCAAAGGAGCCGCTCTCCCGAAACGAGAATAATCGGGTAAAAATTCTGTGAGTTTTATCCCATTTGTAATCGCATACTCCCTCGCAATACAATCCACACCTTTGGCTCCACCGCTGACTATCTCACTTACCCCCTCGGGAATATATTCTCCTAAATTTTGAAGTACAATATTTCTTGAACCTACGATAGCTATTTTCATAATATCACCCAATAAATAGTATACTTATTTTGAGTATACTGTCAACATAATCTCGTAAATTCATCTTAAAATATACTTAAATTAAGATTTCACAGGTGATTTTATGAGAAATAAGAACAACAAGCATATCGGAATCGAAATTGACCCCGAACTCCATTATAAATTACATTACATTTCCAAGTATCATGGCAGAAGCGGTAACGGACAAATACTGTATTTGATACGCCAAGCCATAAAGGAATTTGAAGAATCAGTAGAGCCTATTGAGCTTCCCGAAGATATCAAAGAATCAAAAAAGTGATCAATTTGAGCCTAAATTTTCCTCAAGCCATCTGCCAATAGCATCATAGGTCAATTCTTTTTCCTCCCGAGCCAACTGAAGGACAAAGCTGTCAAAGCGTTCAAGCAGCTCGGGGGATAATTCTGCCGTTTCGCTCTCAACCGCCTCACAGTCGGGGATAAACAGATCTCTTTTATCATCAACATAGAGGCTGTCATATCCGAAGTGGGAGAAAAACTGCTTAATATACTCTAAGCTGTTGTTGGCAACTACCCAATTATATTCCTCCTCATAGATCGGTATCGCCATAAGAAGCTTGACCGTACCTAAACCGCTGAGCTCTGCCGTGAGTTGTGTAGCACAGAACAATAAGGCATGATAACCAAAGCGCTCCTTGAATCTCCTTGAAACATCAACCGTATGACCCTCACCGAGCCAAGTGTTCTCTCTAAAGGGAAGCTTGCTCACAGAGCACAGCTCGGAGGAAATAATCATACTTCCTTCACTCATAACCTCAAGATCCCGTGCCGTCATGAATATCTCAATTCTTTTCATGTCAGATAAGGGGGAATTCTGTATTCTCGCTCCCATGCCAAAGGTACAATATGTAACACAGCCTCCCTTGGCAATATTTACATCAGTATGTACATATTCACTCTCCGTCTCATGAGCTATACACCCCTCATCACCGCCGAGGTTATCGGATATAAATTTTTGAATCTCATCCATCTGCTTTTCTGTGTAAAATACGGGTATAGTGTTCATAAATCGCTCTCCTTTTCTTTTAGTGTATTCATTATATCAAGGGGTATGTACCGTTTCAGGTGCATAGCTATTCAAGTTTAAAAATCGAATATGATTGTAAAAAAGCGGGTGCCGACCCGCAGCGATGATCGGGCATGAACTACGTCAAAACCTCTAACTTCAATGCCCGAAACGGAGCAATTTCCTATATATTAAAAAAGCGGGCGCCGGCCCGCACCGAATGATCGGGTATGGACCGAGCATAATGCCGTTTCTTCAGTGCCCGAAATAACGCAATTTCCTATAATATAAAAAATACTGTCTCAAATGCGAAAATTGCTTTTGAGACAGTATTTTATCACTTACTTAAACTTTAAAAGCCGAATATAGAGGTATCCTCACCACAAAGATCATTCAATAAATAATCACCGTATGCTACAGAGGATTCAACCAAAGCTACTGTCAGAGAATCAACCCACGACCAATACTGACTTGATCCGCCATGAGAAGAAACGGAATATTTCAAGGTTGGAGCATCAACATAACCTGTAGATTCAGCCAAAAGATTATGATTAGGATCATAATATCCAATCTGATATTTGTAGGTTTTTGTATTTTGAGAAATTTCCATACCTATAACAATCAGATAATCATCCGACCATACATAGGTAAATCCAAGTCCGAATTTGGTAACATTGGCATCATAGTATAAGACACCCGATTCAATTCCACCTTCATCATCAACAAAATATGCATAATCAGAATATACTCCCTTACCATCCGGTTCAGCTTTTTCAACCATATAATAAGCTGCACGAAGGAACTTGGAAGCAAAGACCTCACCGTTACAACGGGTACATATACCGAACTTTGTAGTATGGCCGAGGGCTGCGCCTTCTGTAGCCTTACATACACTACAGGTTTTGGGAGCAGTACAGGTGGCTGCATTGAACTTATGTCCGAGTGCTTTACCTCTTGTTTCACCGCAAACCGAGCATTTTTGAGGAGTTGTACAATTAGCACTTGAATACTTATGAAGCAAAGCATCCGCCGCTACCTCTTCACCGCAGGTTATACAAACACCACCCTCCTTACAGGAAAGGCTCTCACAATAATGACCGTTGGGGAGGGATATCAATAATCCGCAAAGAGTACAGCTCTTACCTATGGTACAATCAGCTTCAGCATATTCATGCTCACAATCACCATAAACGATAGTTTTTAATACATTCTCGGTCACAACTGCTATCTGGGCACGTGTCATTGCAGTCTTGGGCATGAAATCCCTTTTCATGCCACCCTGCATAATACCCTTGTGTACCATTAGCGAAGCCCCGTCAAAAGCCCAATCGGATATATCATTCTTATCAACATAAGAATCCATAACATCCTCGGGAACATTTGTATCAATACCCATTTTATCAATAACTCTGTACAGCATGGTCGAGCATTGTTCACGGCTTATTATCGCATTGGGAGAAAAAACATTACCCTCAACATTGGTTCCCATAACATAACCGTTATCCGCCGCCCATTCGACAGAAGCGGTATACCAGCTGCCTATGGGACAATCGTTGAATCTTGACTGATTCTCGTATTCAGAAAGATCAGCTTTGAGAATACGGGCGAGCATCACGGTAAAGGTAGCTCTCGAGAGCTCAACATTCGGTGCAAAGGTATATTCATTTCCCTGTCCCTTGATAATTCCGTTTGCGTAACAAAATATCATGGCATCATAGTACCAAACACCACTCTTGACGTCCTTAAAGGGCATGATACCCTCACCTGATATTACGTAGTCGGGCTCTTCGGCATAGCCTATCGCTGTAAAGCAGGGTAAAACCATTGTAAACGTAATAAGTAAGCACAATAATTTCTTTTTCATAAGTTTACCTCCTTAAAAAATATTATTTTAATAATAAATCCCCGGAAGAGGATATTCTTTATTAGGAAACAATACTATTGCCTTAGGCATAGTATTACTTGGTTTATCATATTCAGGAAATAATTGGACATCACCTGAGCCCGGCGGGAGGATGTTCTTATCAAGCTCGATATCACTAATTTCCGCTAAATCAAGACCTTGGCTCGGCTCAGGCTCATATTGTGGCTCGGTCTTCTCGACAACCGTGGGCACCGTTTCCGGTTCTGCCTCATAAACAATTTCGGTTTCGGGTATATATTCAGGTTCAGGCGCAGGCTCGGGTTCGGGCTCGGGCTCGGCTGACGATATATACGTGTCCGTGTCAATTTCACTTTCATAGGAAATACTGCCGCTATCAACGGTAAAATCTCCGCTGTCGTTTCCGTAGCTTATATCATTTATCACGCTGTTCTCGGTCTCCGAGGAGCTATTATCTTTTTTGACATCCTCCCCGTCACTCTCGGCATTGGCGATGCAGGCGCACACGACACAAATACAAACAACAAGTGCTGTCACGGATATCCAAAGTGTTGGCTTTTTCCACTTAAGAATATTTCTGACTCTATGCTTAACACCGACCTCACCAAACGCAAGAGGTGCGGGAGCGGGAAAGCTCTTTCGTACAGCGAGTGATACCAAAAGCTTACTGTATTCCTTTAGCTCTGCTCCGTTTGAAAGCACCTTTTCATCACAGCTGAGCTCTATATCCTTTGAGAGCATCATAAAACTGAGCCAGCAGAGAGGATTGAACCAATGAAGAGTAAGTATCATATATGAAAGAAGCTTCACTACGTGATCATTACGCTTGATATGATAGCTTTCATGGGCGATAACGTAATCACGCGAGCCCTCGTCCATATTATAGGGTATATATATTTTAGGCTTTATAAAGCCTAAAATGAAGGGTGCATTTTTCGACTCGGTAAAATATATATTATCCTTATCGCGTACTGCGGTTCGGACACTTCTCCGAATCATAATATAGCTGACAATAGAATAAACCGTCAGAACAGCTATACCGCAGAGCCATATAAGTGAGAAAAGCTTTACCCAATCAAAGGGGGAGGGCATATTTACCGAAGGAGTCGAAGATACTGCGGTATTCACCGTATTTGCAGCTGCACCGCTATTCTGTACAGATCCTGCTATATGCGTTACACTCTGAACCGATATCTCCTTTTTCTTTAACACGTTAAAGATACTGAACATCGATTCAAAGCTGAAGGGACATATCAGTCTGAAGGCAACGACTGTCCATAAAAGACAAGAATACTTTCGCGGTGCTCTTCGGAGAAGGAAACGAATCAGCATAACTATAGGAATAATAACAGATGCGGTAATGCTCATTTCAAGCACTGTTAAAAATATCTCTCTCATTTTATTTCACTGTCTTCCGATTTATATTCATCAATCAAACGCTTAAGCTCCTCTGCCTCGCTGTCCGATATACGCTTTCCGTCAAAAAATGCTACTAAAAATGAAGGTAAGGAGCCGCTGAAGGTCTTTTCTACAAAGCTTTCGCTTGCAAATCTCTGAACTTCCTCTCTCGGCACACAGGAGGTAACGGTATAATCCTCGTTTTTGGCAAAGCCGCGTTCGGTCATTCTTTTCAGCAAGGTATAGGTAGTGGACTTTTTCCAACCAAGCTCCCGATTACACAGCTTAACAAGGTCTCCCGATGCCAACGGCTCGTTATCCCATATAATACTCATAAAGCAGTATTCACTTTCACATAATTTCAGTTCCATTACAGCCTCCGAGTCTATAATTGTAGACCACATTTAAATTTTATATCATTTTTGCGAATTTGTCAATATATTTGTAAAAAAATATTCACACAAAAGTCTGTAAACAACAAAACGACCTTGAAAACAAGGTCGTTTTAAATCAGAATGCTATATAATTTCTCGGATTGGTCGTTTCACCGCTTATCCTCACCTCAAAGTGAAGATGGCTGCCGCCGGTCATACCGCTTGAGCCTACATTGGCAATGTGACTGCCCTGTTCCACATAATCGCCCGCATCTGCGAAAATTTGCGAGCAATGAGCATAAACGGTCGCTTTGTTATTATGATCTATAACGATATAAAATCCGTATGCAGGATCATAACCCGTATCCACAACGTATCCGTTTGCAGATGCATACACGGGTGTACCGAAAGAAGCCGCCAAATCAATGCCAAGATGAAAATCCGCTTCACCGTAAAGGGTTCTCCAACCGTACTCAGAGCTTACATAATAACCCGAGATCGGTTTGATAAACTGTCCGTTATAGCTCTGTCCGTCCTGACGGTTAACAAGCAGATCGGTTATCTCGGCATCCTTGCTGTTTTCAAGATACTTAAGATCATCATAGCTCACAGATTGGGAATCGGCACCGAATTCTGCAAGGTATGTATCATTTATCGTAAGATAGCTTTCAAACTCACTACGAAGCGCCTCAAGCTCAGTACAGAAAACTTCCCTCTCCTCGCTGTTATCTTCATACGCCGCTATTAATATTTCATATTTATCAATCAATCTAAGGTCACAGTTAATTATAAAGTCAAGAGCCTCCTTCTCGGCGAAGAAATCACTGCCCTTAAGCTGTTCATAACTGCTTATATATCCTTCCTTGTCAACCTCAAGGATATCAATTTCATCATGAAGGCCGCCCTCGGCTTCAAAGCTATCAATAAGCTCGGAATTTTCCTCTGTTTCATCGGGCTCAAAAGGTTCTGTCTCGGTTTCTGCTTCTGTTTCCTCGGGGATGAGAGTATCCTGTACCGATACATCATCCTTATGCTTTATCTTTTTTCTTTTCCTTGTTGCGGCTTCTTCCTCACCCTTACACGCGGCTAAAGACACAAGCAAAACAGCAACAAGCAATACCGAAATTAGCCTCTTCATATTTTCGTCCTCCTTTATTTACCAATGTCAAAATATTATAACACATATTAAAAAAGCGCCGCCGGGCGCACCGAATTTCGCCCATTTCTGAAGTGCGAACAACTCACACGAAATGAAGTAATTTCCTATATATTAAAGAAAAATCAACGGCGGTAACACCGTTGATTTTCGCTATAAATAATCAGCCGTTTACGAGAGCATCAGCGGGAGCTTCCTCGGGAATCCAGCCTGTGAAGCCCATTTCGGGAAGAGCCTTGATGGTCTCCATATCCTCAGCTGAGATCTCAAAGTCAAAGATCTTAGCATTCTCCTCGATTCTTGCGGGGTTAACAGACTTGGTAAGGGGGTTAAGACCGCACTGGAGAACAAAGCGAAGGGTGAGCTGTGCTACACTTACAGAATACTTCTCTGCAAGAGCCTTCATGGTATCATCCTTAAATACTGCACCGTTAGCAAGAGGGCAGAAGGACTGAACGAGCATTCCCTGCTCCTTGGAATATTCAACGGTATCCATCTGGAGGTATCCGGGGTGGAACTCAACCTGATTTACCATGGGCTTGATCTCTGCATATTCGTTCAAAGCATCGATATGCTTCTTCTGGAAGTTACTTACACCGATAGCCTTGATCTTGCCTGCCTTGTAAGCATCCTCAAAGCCGCGCCATGTCTCTGCGTTGATCTTAGCCCAATCGGGAGTAACCTTCTCTACGCAGGGCCAGTGGATAAGATAAAGATCAATATAATCAAGTCCGAGATTCTTAAGGGAGGTGTCGATAGCGGCAACTGTCTTTTCATAGCCGCGGTCGATGATCCAATGCTTGGTTGTAACAAAGATATCCTCGCGTGCAATACCGCTTTCCTTGATAGCTTCGCCTACGGGAGCCTCGTTACCGTATGCAAATGCAGTATCTATATGACGATAGCCTGCCTTAAGTGCCGCAAGAACGGATGCCTTTGTATCCTCTGCGGGCATAAGATAAGTACCGAAGCCAAGGCAAGGAACCTTAACGCCATTTGATAATTCAAAACAATCTGTAAGCTTATTCATTGTTATTACCTCTTTGAAATTATTTGATAAATTCATTATATCACAAACTTTTTCGTTTTTCAATACAATTATGTCACTTTATAACCGAACAATCACCCAATATTTCGGGTTTATTCGCCATTGAGTCCGCCTCGGTTATAGGTCGGATAACTCTGCATGGGTTACCTGCGGCAAAGCTGCCTGCGGGAATATCCTTTGTAACAACACTTCCCGCACCTATAACACAGCCGTCACCAATGGTAACTCCGGGAAGTATGGTCGCTCCTGCACATATCCAGCAGTTATTACCGATATTAACAGGCTTGGCATAACAGAGACGTCTGCCCACTCCGTCGGGACACATAAGCGCCCTTCTTTCATCGGGCAACAGAGGATGGATCGGTGTAACGATGGTTACGTTAGGACCGAAATCACAGTTCTCGCCTATAGTAACCTCACAGTCATCCTGACAGGTGAAATTGAAGTTTATAAAGGTGTTTTTACCGATCTTGGTATGCACTCCGTAGTGGAAGGTTACAGGACCTTGACACACCACATTTTCGTTAAGCTCACCCAATATCTCACGAAGGATCTCTTTCTTTGCTCGGGCTGATATTCGGTAAGCTGATTGTATTTTTGATTTAAGGCATGAGTTTTTTTCTTTCTCTCAACTCTCCAGTCCTCTCCGGGAAAAAACATTTCACCCTTGCCATCCTTCAGCATATTCGTCAACCTCCTTGTGCGATTTAAAAATTACTATATTCTTGTCCTTGTATGTTTCAATCAAGGAATAAACACGGGGCATCTCGTCGCGTGCAAAATTTACTATCCATTCTTTAAACTCCGGGTCAAGAGTTTCCTCTGTCCAGGGCATATCCTCACGTTTTTTGCCTATACGGGCCATAGCGCCTTCAAGACAAGATTCGGTTGGAAGATCAAAGAGAAATACGGTATCACAGGCTTTTATCCTTATCCCTAAGGTTCTGCCGTAGTTTCCGTCGATTATCCATTCTTCCTTTTCAATAATCAAAGCGAGTTTTCGATCAAATTCCTCGCGACTTACAGTTGTCCTGTCAGGCTTATGCCATATAAGATCAAGGTGATATAAGGGCAAGCCTGTTTTCTCACTCAGCAAACGTGAAAACGTACTCTTACCCGCCCCGGGACATCCGATAACGATTACCTTCTTCATATATAAAAGCTCCAAGAATTTTTCTTGAAGCTATTATATCATATTTAAATTGTTTTTTCAATTGCAAGCTTTAAAATTATATATAGGCTTTATATGTGCAATGATTTCGGCGGTAGGCTCGATGTTGGCTACTATCTCGTCCATATTTTTATAAGCCATGGGGGACTCGTCAAGGGTGGCATCGAGAATCGCATCAACACGCTTCTCCTTTTATAAGGGTATATATTTATTCTATCACACAATATAAAACAATTCAATACCTTTTCAAAAGATAAAACCGCCAATATAACTTGGCGGTTAAATTCAAATATTTCCGTAAACAATGTCTACATCGTCGTCTTTCATATTCTTTTCTTTTAAAAGTTTTTCATTAGCATTTTCAACTTTTAAGAAATAGAGCAAAAATACAATTACTGCGCACAATATAGCAGGAAGCCAAAGATACAGGAACTGTAACATTCCTATTGTCGCGGAGCTTTGTACTGCCGCATTTTCCACATAACCTGCCGCATCAAGAAGCCAACCACATATAGCTGTTCCGAGTGCACCGCCGATCTTGATTCCAAGCGAAGAACAGGAATACATCATACCGTCAAGTCGATGACCCGTCTTTAATGTGGTATATTCGGAGCAGGATGCTATGAGAGCGTTAAGATCACCCTGCAGAGGAACAATCCCCAATGTCGCAATCGCAGTAAAAACAAGCATTAAAGGTACTGAACCTATATAGCCTGCAGCCATAACACCGAGACGTCCTGCGGTGGCAATAAGATATCCAAACACATTAAGCTTATACATACCACCTATTTTCTTAATAACAAAGGGAAGGAGGATCAAGCCTAAAACCATAGGAATATTGATAGTTAATGCGAAGTTGCCAAAAAGATTTTCATCGCCGAGAATATACTTCATATAGTAGATTCCCATGCCTATAACAGAGGTATATATCTGAGTTAAAATATAGGTTATACAGATTATAATGTAATACTTATTTTCAAAAAGAATCTTCAATGACTTAAGAAATGTAAGCTTATGTTCTTCCTTTCTCTCGGCTTCCATACCTTCATCAGCCTCGGGAAGTTCCTTAACCGAAAAAACAGATAATGTATTAACAATAAGACCTATAATTGCATAAATTATAGCTACAACACGCCAGCCCTGTGTACCGCCTCCAAACCAGTTAACTGCATCTATGGTAATATACTGTATCAGCATACTTGTTCCAAAGGCAAATATAAATCTGATTGAACCGAGCTGTATTCTTTCGTCTGTATTTTTTGTAATAAGGGCGGTCAATGATGCATAAGCGATATTATTTGCCGTAAAGAATACCGCATTCAGTAATGTATAAGTAATAAAGAAGAAAATATACTGTGCGGTATGTCCCCAGGCGGTGGGAACAGAGAAACAGGCAACCAACGCAACAGAACATCCGATATAAGGGTACAGCATCCAAGGACGAGCCTTACCCATTTTGCTCTTGGTCTTATCAATCATTCTGCCGAAGAAAAGATCGGTAACACCGTCGAAAATTTTAGATAACGCCATGAGTGTACCGATAATGCCCATACTTAAACCCACGGTATCGGTAAGATAAAACATCACAAATGCACTTAATAATGCATATACAACATTTCCTGCCACATCTCCGGAACCGTAGCCGATCTTATGATACCATTTCAAATAGGTTTTGCGTTCCATGTTTTTTCTCCTTTAATAGTTTATTTGATTGTCTTTCCAATTTCATTATACCGATGAGCAGATTACTATTCAATGTATAAAATCATCTTCCACATGCACAAAATCACTTTTTGATATTGAAAAGACAACGATTATAGTGTATAATATGAACATAATCACTAATAAAGGAGTTTTGAAGTTGTATATTAACGTCGCTTATGTGGATGATGAAAATCCAAATTTAGAGGATTTATCGGTTCCGTTACGTATAAATAACTGCGGATATTACCGAATTTTCAGCGGTCCCAGAATAAAAACTCCCCACCCCGAGGGAAGAAACGATTATCAGCTTTTATATATAGCATCCGGGAAAGGGCATTTTTATTTCAAGGGTTCAGCGCAAGAAACGGTAGTAACCAAGGGAAATATGATCCTTTTTCGTCCCGGTGAGCCTCAGGTATATTTCTACTATCCCAAGGATAAAACCGAGGTGTATTGGGTACATTTCACCGGCTGGAAGGTAGAGGAATATCTTGAGAGATATGAGCTGCCGAAAAATGAAAATGTTATCTATACCGGAGTTTCTCCCGATTATCCATGGATATACAATCAAATCATCAGAGAACTTCAGCTTCAAAGAGAAAATTATGAGGATATGATAAGCTTATTCATGCATCATATTTTCATAACAATTAATCGTTATATCAAGGAAAGCAGACATACCAAAAGCAATACTATAAATGAAATAGAACGGGCGGTACATTACTTTAACGAAAATTTCAACAGACCTATATCCATAAAAGAATATGCAAACGAGCATTTGATAAGTATAAATTGGTTTATTCACAGTTTTAAAAGCATTATGAAGGTTCCTCCGTTGCAATATATTCTTTCTTTGCGAATGTCTGCGGCGAAGGGTTATCTTGAAAAATCAAACAAAAATATTAGCGAGATAGCAAGTGCGGTAGGATATGATAATCCTCTGTATTTCAGCAGATTATTCAAGAAATATTCCGGCTTTTCACCATCCGAATACAAGAAACGTTCAACATCCCAGACTGAAAATGTGTTATAATATAGCAAAACGGAGGTATTGAGATGAAAAAAGCTGTTGTTTATAAGAAATTATGTGTTGCCTGCGGATGCTGTATCACCGCCTGCTGCCTTCTGCGATATCTGGCGCTTGGCTTCTTTAATATCCTCCTTGCATGGATAGGGCTAATATGCTTCTTCACTCCCCTTATGATCGCAATAATCGGGGGCAACAAGGCATATTGTAATAAATACTGCGGCAGAGCTAAGATCTTCTCACTGTTTGGCGGCAGATTCGGTCTTTCAAGAAAAAAGGATGTGCCGAAATAGATGAAGAGCCCCATATTCCGCTACGGCTCTCACCTTCTTTATGACCATGTTCGAAATTATGATCTACAATAAATATCTCATTTTCGCAGCTGCGGAATTGAAGCAGGTTGTGACCCTATTTTGGAGCTTCAAGCTTCCTTGGAACTGGGCATAAGGACGGATAAAATCCGTCCTTTCTTTTCAACTGTATACCCATCTGAAAAAGCTGTATATAAGCCGTCCCAGACAGACAAAGCCGATGATCATTGTGAATGTGTTCACCGGTATATCACCGGGAAGAAGCGCACCCAAATATGCCAACGCCAATATATCTACCGCTATAGTAGTCATACACCCTCCACCGGAGGAGGGCGGTTCGCCGCCGCCCTTATTTCCGTTATCCTTATTTATAACATTATGATAAAATGCATCATCTCTGCTATCATGCTTACCGTCGCCGTTCCAGTCCATAGCCTTCTCCTTTAAATCAATATGTCAGTAAGTTTTCCTGCTTTATATATTCATTTTATCATAGGCTATGTCCAATAAAACGGACTTTAATGATTTTTTCTGCCTCTTTTTTTGAAATCACTCTGTATATCCTCGCTCCAATCGGCACACATAGTATCACAGCAACGTACGCTGTGAATTGCCTTCGCCACAGAATTATACAGAATCTTGGTGCCAACCTTATCTGCGTTATAGTTGACAGCCCGATCGCTGTCAATACCGTAGGTCGATGCTGTCTCTACCGCATCGATATTAGCACCGATGAAGAGAAATTCCCAACCTGCGCCCTTCTTCTTACCCTCGACCATCTCTCTTACCTGATTTGCAGTATACTTACGGCTTGCATTCTCCTGACCGTCGGTGGTAATAACAAAGATTGTATGCTCGGGAATGTCCTCTGCTCTGGCATATTTATGTATACCGCCTATATGCTCGATAGCATAGCCCATAGCATCTATAAGTGCGGTACAGCCTCGCACGGTATACTCCTTATCGGTCATGGGCTTGATCTCGGAGAGCTTGACTCTGTCATGAAGAAGCTCTATCTCATTATCAAAGAGAACTGTGGTAACATAGCACTCGCCCTCCTCCTTTTTCTGCTTGTCGATCATGGCATTAAAGCCTCCGATGGTATCAGATTCAAGCCCTGCCATAGATCCGCTTCTGTCAAGTATAAAAACCAATTCTGTGATGTTGTTCATTTTTTCTTTCATTTCAATTTCCTCCAAAAAAATAATGTGGTCGCAGGTCCTTTGTGAACCTTACAACCACATTGTAATAGATTATTTAATTGAAATGGTCGCTCGACGGGAGACTTTTGAATCTGTTCAATAAATTGGAATTTACCGTTATAACTCAATATTGATTTCGTACTTATCGTTAATGAGTATGTAGTTCACATTATACTTTTTTGCAGATTCTAACATCTGTGTATTTTCTGACAATACATTCTCCATGGT
>SVTI01000013.1 GCA_015063855.1 Oscillospiraceae bacterium | reverse complement strand
GCGTTCTCAAGGGTGTTGATGAATACACCATCCAGTACAGAAACAACGGCAGAGCTACTATCGCTGTATGCTATGAAAACGGCTACATGAAGATATTTGTAGTTGATATCGAGCAGAAGGTTCCCACCATGGTTCAGAATGACAATGTTGTTACCTTCGGCAACCTCGATGATCTTAAGGTAGTAAGATATGCAAAGGGTGAATACACCACATCTTCGCAGATCAAGGCAGCTCCCGGCTCGGTAGCTCTCAAGCCCGAGAAGGTAGTTAATGGTCTTCTTTCCGTTGAACTTAAGTCTGCAGGTACATACACCTTCTGTGTACAGTACAACGACGAAAGCTACAATTACTATACTGTAGTAGTTGATTGATCAAGCGCATTTTAACTAATCAAATATTATCTTGGGCAGAGAACGTGCTTTTATAATTTCGTTCTCTGCCCTTTCATTCAACCTGTAGTTTACTTTGCTTTACATCCATACGCAATTATGTTATACTTATATTGTAAATTGTACTAAATTTCAAGTATTTTATTAATTGTCGATTATACCCAAAGCTGATATAATATTTATAACAAGCGCTTGAAAAAATTATAGGTAAGGATTAATGGATTACGAAAAGAGTTTAATTGATATCAACGAAAAATTAGCAGCATCAAAAACCATGTATTCTCTTATATGTGTCAAGGCTTCCGCCTTAACGATCACATTGAACGAAACACGCTGTTATCTTGACGGTTATTACCTTCTCTGCCTGAATATAAGCGACAGATTAAATGTCAATTCGGGCAGCTATGAAGCATTGAATATGCAGTTTCGTCCGTACTTCTATAACGTAAATCTCAATCACAACGTCATAGGACTTGATATGTATACCGAAATGCGGGAAAAATACGGTTATCCCGACTTTCACCTTTTCAGAGAGAGAAATGATACCTATTTGGGTATATTGACTCTGAACCGTGATGAATATGAAATGATCAAGCTGCATTATTCTACATCTCAGATGCATATATCAAAGCATGGCATTGACGGAATGTGGTCTTGCCGAACAAGATCGGAAATGATATCTATTTTGAGAATCGCAGAAGGTGCTAATTTCGGTGAATTTGAGGACAAGGGCTATACGATTCTACGTTATATAAGAGATAATATCGCAAGCGACCTTTCCCTGTCCTCCCTTTCAAAGCATTTCAATACCAACAGAACTACACTTGCCAGAATAATCAAAGAGCTGACCGCTATGAGTCCCATGCAGTATGTCATGGAGGAAAGGCTTAATCAAAGTCGGCCCGATCTTCTGTTCACATACGTTTCTATAGCGGATATTGCAACGAAATACGGCTTTGCCGATATGAACTATTATGTCCGTGCATTCAAGAAGCGTTATGGCAAAACACCCCATCAATACCGCACCGAAGGCAGAGAGGAACGTATCAGAAACGAGGGCATATATCACAAGCGTGAGGAAATACTCAAGGAACGCTCCGAAAATGAAAAATGGGCTTATGAAAAGAAAAATAAAGGTTATTTTGTAAATGGACAGCTTTACGGCTACGGTATCAGCCTTCATGTTTATATACCGGGAGCCAACGATCAAAGTATTACCGAATTTGAAGAGTTTTTAATTGAAACAACTCCATATAAAGGAAAAAACTCATTCGCTATGCCCATATCCGAATGTGACGGTCTTTTATGTGATATATGTTCTAAAGGTGATGAGGTTGGAGGCACCATATTCTTAATCGAAAACGGTAAAAGTAATACAGAGTTTCCCTGGAGAAATGCACAGGATAATTCACTTATAACAAAGATCATAGTTGATCCCGAATACCGCGCTCCTCTTTCCAAATGCTTAAAGAAGCTTATATCCTATTCCCCATACCGCAAGCTGTACGTTCATATACGGCAAACCGAGCTTAATAATGTTACCGGTATCCTATCCACCGATGAATTCATAAAGCTCATGAACGAGGATAAGCTGTGCGGAAATATGATCTACATTATTTACGATGAAATGCCAAGTACCATACATTTTCCCGGTGATATAGAAAATCTGATCTCCGATATCAGTGATTATGATATATTAACACAGTATGCAAAAGCGGATATGGAGAATCATCCTACCTTTTCTCAGCAATACTTTACACTCGAAGCAGTTGTAATAGAAACGGCAAAGGGTAATATATATCACAGCGTTCTCGATTGGAAGAACGAGGAGGAGACGGATGCACTTCTTTCGCAGCTGCAGAATAACGAGGATAGAGAAATATCACGATACATCTGTATGTTTGGTATAACCGACTATCAGATGGGGTATGTAGAATTCAGAAGAAAGCTTATAAAGCTTCATGAAAACAATGGCAACGCTGAAACTATACTAACCTCTGACGGTGGGTATGTAAAGAAGAAATTGAAGGATCTGTTGTAATCCTTTCGGGACACCTTACAATCATCTCATAAGTTTTCAAATCCATATTGACAATAAGAATAATATGTGATATTATTTAAGGTTAAATTTACACCAACGGAGGAATAACAATGAAGTATCGAGTTATAAACGACATTTCAATATTTCAGTTTCATGATGCAAGACCGACGCTGATAAGCTATGAGAATAACACTCTCAAATTATCCGTCGAGTCTTTGAACATCATACACGGCACCGAGCAAAATCCGAATGAAGCAGACATGGAAATAAAAGAGGCGTTCATTACCTTTAATAATTTCAAGGTTATTTCCACCGATACGGGACTTTCCTACATAAAAAAAGACAACGGCGAAATGATCGAGCTTGAAAGAATCAAGCATACCGGCAAGGATGCGGAGGGGTTCTTCTTTGACAGAATGAAAAACGAGGACGTCTTTGATATTCTTGATTTTGTAAAGAATGACATTGGAAGTTATTCTATGATAATTTTCGGCGGCGGTCAATTCACCCTGATATTTGATTGTGATAATATAACCGTAGAATGGGATGAATACAACGGCAAGGCATGGTATTGGGGACATACGGGATATCAATATAATATGCAGCTTGACACCCCCGATGGTCCTACGGAAAGTGAGCTAACCATAGTATATCACACAGAGCCTTTAAATTATAAAGGAGAAATAATAGAACCTCCCTTTGTTCAGGCTATGCTGGAATACAAAGGTGAAAAATACATAACTCAAGGAAAGAATGCTTTATGGCTTGATGCTATTGCCGATATTCAAAAGAAATTACCCGAGGGTGTAAAGCTAAAGGGCTGCTTTAACTGCCGCCACGGTAACGAATGTCCTCTCGATACCTGTCCAGGTACGGTATACTGCACAAAGGGACTGACCGTAAGAACCGAGCAGGATGTAACAGATATAATAACCGCCCCAAACGGACAGGATCTGATCAAAAGAATAGACGAGATTTGTGAGGATCATGTTTATCTGTCCGGGAATTATTACACCTATAATTCATATTTAAGCTTCATGGAGGAATAGACAATGAAATTTTTCGGATATGAAATTAACGACCGCACAAGCACCCGACCCTTGGAGCTTCGTGAATCAACAATAGTTACAAGCAGTATCGAGGAAATAGATACTCTGATAGAATATCTGCAATTTGTTAAGCAAAGTCATCTTCGCACCCACAGAAAAAACAAGAATCTAAACATACATACCCATTTCAGCATGTGGGCGGAGAATTATAGCCAGCCTAACGATCTTATAATAATAACCGACACAACTAAAAACAAAAATCGTGACTGTGAGGACGCAAGCGGATATTCTGAAATGGTAAACTCAAATGAATATCAAAAGCTCAGTGACCTCGATAAGCTTAAGGAAATGTGCAGATATTTTGATAAGATCAAAAATAATGACTTTATCAATATGCATTTTGCAAGAGAGCTTTTCTACCGTATCAAAATTCCCGAAAAAGTAAAAAAGGAATTTATATTTGAAGCCTGCAAAAGAATTCTCGCATACAGCCATTCAGACGAACACCGCCGCGACGCACTTCTCATAATAGGCAATATAGCAAGTGATGATGAGCTTGAGGAAATAACAAAGTTCAACGTAACCCACGCAGAATATAACGAAATGATCGAGCACAGAGCCTTCTGTAAGTATGAAGACGAAAAGGCGAGAAAAGCTCATTATGCCGTGAATATAGAAACCTTTTATCACTTTCTGAACCGTCCTTTTTACCGTAGAGAGGGCTGCGAACACATGATGGCATGGCAGAAGGAAAGAATGAAGATCATAAGATCCTTCGGTGAGGGGGAGATTCCCTCTGCATGGCTTGAAATGTATGCAGATTGCTACAGACAGATGGCTCACGTTGAAACAGAAAACCACAACTATATCGAAGCTATGGACTATCTCACCGAATATCTCGATTTCACCGAGAAATATCTTATCACGATCAAAGACGGTGATATCCTTTCCTACGGCAACAAGACTATTTTCGGTGATCTTGCAAGAAAAGCTGTATACGGCAACGGCGACGGCTGTCCCCATGCAATGATGAGTGAAACGGTAGGTAATGACGGTACACGTCATTTCACATGGGGATTTGTATTCTATCCAGACGAACTCTTATATGATTTCAAGGAAAACAGAACATTCTTCCCTTTGCGTGATAATGCACGTTATAAATCCTTGGCAGAACGTGCCGAGCATATAGCCGAAAAATGGATAAAGGAAAATGGATAATAACAAATTACCAAATCGAAAGTTACCGAGATTAAAGGGTTACGATTATTCCCGTAGCGGTCTTTATTTTGTAACTATATGTACTAAAGAGCATAAGCAGTTGCTGTCAAATATAATTGTCGGTCGTGCCGATCCTGATCTGACCCTTGAAGAATGCATGGTATTTGACAAAATTAGACTAACAAAAATAGGTGAAATTACAGAAAAACATATTCTTAACATAGAAAAAACATATAGCTCTGTTAAAGTTAAAAATTATGTAATCATGCCTAACCATATTCATTTACTGTTACTTATTGATAACGGAATGCAGAGGGCTGCATTCCCTACAGAGGTACGGCAAATATCCGTTAGTGAGATCGTAAAATCATTGAAATCTCTCGTTGCTCGTGACACAAAGAAAAAGCTTTTCCAAACATCATTTCATGACCATATAATCCGAAACAGCAAGGAATATGAAATGATTTGGAATTATATCGAACACAATCCGCATAATTGGTTTAACGACCGTTATTACTCGATTAAAGATAAAACAACATAGCACAAGTTCACTTGTAACTTGTAGGGAATGCAGCCCTCTGCATTCCGCTTGAAGAATGTGAAGTTTTCGATAAATTGATATTAACAAGAATTGGAACGATTATAGAAAACTATCTTCTGCAAATTGAACATCACTACAATCATGTAAAATTAATTAAATACGTTATTATACCTAACCATATTCATTTGATTTTACTGTTCGATTATAACGGAATGCAGGGGGCTGTATTCCCTACAATCGTCACATAAAACTTTAAAGAGGCACAACGCATGAACCGAAACTACACAGCGCAATTATTCTTACCCGAAAATATATACAAACGCAGCTTATTATCACACTCTGAGCAGTTTGAGTTTATCAAAAATCTGCTCGGTAGTGATGATCTGCAGCAAACATACGATACCCATTGGGAGAAACCGCCTGAAGAGGATCCCGAACGATATCTCTCCACCAAGGAATACTGTTATTTTGACATATATGACAGATACAGCAAAATGTTTGAATTCTGCAAAGTATTGGGAGTCAGCAATATATATGACATTGGTTGTGAAAAGATAAACCAATCTTTTATGCTCGTAACGGAAAAGGATGTATCATACATCGGTATGGATACAAGATTCGAATTAATCGACTGGCTGGAAGAGGATAAAACCACCAACAACTACTACCACTATTTCACAAGGAATACTCCCCCGTCATTTAATGAGGGAAAAATAAGCTTCATAAAAGGAATCTATCCCGACACCTCATTCGATTTGAAAAGCAACAATATAGCAATTGCCTCATGTTCTCTTACGATGTGCCAAGGAAATGATAGCATCGATAAGGTAATTAAAGCCTTGACAAATGACTTTGAGCGAATATTGTTTAACCCGCCCTTGCGTGACGGTGATTACGAGGCATGGGTGAATGCAGATTGGTCTCAATATGAGATTCGCCCTGTTGAATACGGCGGATTTATTTTTGCAACAAGATATCCGCAGGACTTTGACAAGCTTAAAGAAAAATATCCCCTTGACGAGGATGGTATATATGATACATGTATAAACCATTTTATCAAGGGTGCACTCAAGGTGCTCAAAGAAACCTATTATACAGATTGGATAAAGCATAAGGAGAGCTGACAATGATCGAAATCGTATTTGACTCTTTGACAAAGCGTTGCATGGAAAGCCTTCGTCAAAGGACCGATAAAATAAACGACATATACTGCTTCGGTATGAGTGAAAACATCGGACCTATAGGCGGCAAATGGACCGATAACAGATTTTGTTACCTTACAAAAATGCATAATGCTTGGGAGCTTATGTATGAAAGGCTTCATGACAATTATGAATATATGTATACCCCCTTTCGACAAAGAATAGATAAAGCCGAGGCTGATACGGTAAAGGTCATAGAGCTATTGGAAAAGGGAGAGGATATACGTATATGGATGGGTAATATGCCCCACGCACTATGCGGTCTTGCCTATTTCTGTTATACTGCAAGGAACTCTGAATCCAAAATATATATAGTATACTGTCCCGATGAGCCTGTTTTTAACAGATACGAAAACAGAAGCTGGGCGAATTTGAATTCTGATCAACGCCTGCCATACGTTGAGTGTATGGATGAATTTTCCCGTTATGATCTTAATACCTATTCGGATCTGTGGCAGATATTAAAGCAGGAAAACACAAATCTTCGTATAATCAAAAACGGTAGTATTATCTCTGTCCCCGACGATTATTACGACCCGATGATCAAGGAAATAATGGATAAGGGATATAAGTCTGCTGCAGAGCTTTTGGGTAATTTAGAGAATCAGCTCCCCGAATATATACCTCACGATTGGCTCTATTACAGAATCGACGTGCTTGAAAAGGGTGTTGACAATATTCCTCGCATGCCTTATGATGTATATGAAGCTCACGAGCTTTGCAGTAATAATAGAGAAGCTCTTTCTAAAGCTGAAAAATGCGGATGCTTCTACTGTGAAAGGATATTTGATCCAAAGGAGATCTATGAATATCTCCCTAACAGCAACGATGCCTTCTGCCCTCATTGCGGCATAGATTCTGTTATACCCGAAAATGACAAATATCCCGTTACACCCGAATTTATTAAGCTTATGAGTGAATATTGGTTTCAAGACAGACAGGAGTGGCATATTTAGCGAGGAGCCCCCGACGGCGTAAATCGGGTGTGAAGTTTTACGTTACCGTAAATTCACTTCCCGAAATAATGTATCAGAAAATGAGCATCATCAAGATAATCAAATCGCCGTTACGCACAGCCATTTTTCCATGTGGAAGGGCGAGAATGTAGGCAAGCTTGATCTCCAGATCTGGTCAACGGCAGATGATGATAACAAGAAAACATGAAAGACAGAGGACATAATATGGACATCACAAAACAGATTGCAGATTGCCTGAAAGAATATCTTGACGGAGCATATACTCGTGATAGGTTAAAGACAGAGCTTCAAAGCATACATTCAAAAATGGTTGAAGCCAAAATAAATATGCTGCCTGATAACAGGCCTTATGTTACGATAATACATTTTGTAACTCTGGAGATCCCGGATTTTGCGTACAGCGATGATGAGATCAGATATGTTTATCACGCTCTTTTAGGTGAAGAAGGCTACACCTTAAAAAATACAGTTTGGTTTCCTAAAAGCAATCGGGAGCTAAATGACACAGAACAAAAGATTCTTGAGCTCTCCCGAAAATATGTAAGAAATTATAAAGCCAATAAGCAATATACAATTTTAAAGTCCAAATCATTTTTAGAAGAGAATGATATTGAATTTATTAATTCTCTCTATCCCGACAGAGATAAAAGATCGGAATTTCGCAATGCAGTGGAAATACCTGATTTTACTGTCAGCCAAATGCTGACTTTACTTATGGAGGGAATGTATAATATTCATCCCGAGCTATTTGATTCAAACCGATATGTATCTCAAAAGCTTGATTCTCTCTTATCCTCCTATGATAACAATATCCCTGTTTGCTCAATCGTTACACTTAAAAACGGAGTTACTGCAGTAACCATAATATGAGGTAAAAAATGAGACCCTATTTAGAAAGATTTAATTTAGTATCCGAATTTAAAGAAATGGTATTCGTCCGAGATCTGAAGATGACCTGCTATTCAACGGTATATCCCTTTAAGATATTCGACGATGACAGAATCGACCTAACCTTTGAGCCTATAACCATATTTTACGGCAGTAACGGCTCGGGCAAATCCACTCTTTTAAACGTTATAGCGGAAAAAACAAGGGTAAGAAGGAACGCGCCCTTTAATTCAAGCGCATTCTTTTCCGATTATGTTGAGCGTTGTTCCATGCAAACAAGGGGTATCCCTATGGAGAGCCGCATAATGACAAGCGACGATGTTTTCGATTACATACTTGACGTTCGAAATATTAACAGGGGTGTTGATAATAAAAGAAACGAATATATAGACGAATATATCGGTTATAAAGCAGATAGAGACAGACCCTTTCCTCTTAAATCCCTTGACGAATTTGACGAATGGAAAAAGGCACATCGTATCAGAAGCGGAAAGCAAAGTGCCAGTTCTTATGTTCGAGAAAACATGAACAACAATATCGATATGCATTCCAACGGCGAGAATGCCATGATGTATTTCATCGACACCATTCAGAACAACGCTCTCTATCTTTTAGATGAGCCGGAAAACAGTCTTTCGGTAGAATATCAGCTTAAGCTTAAGGAGTTTTTGGAGGATTCAGCCCGTCATTTCAACTGTCAATTGATCATCACCACCCACTCTCCCGTTCTTCTTGCTATGAAGGGTGCAAAGGTATATGATCTCGACAGCGATCCAATTCAACCGAGAAAATGGACTGAGCTTGATAACGTGAGACGTTATTTTGACTTCTTCGAGGAGCATAGAGAGGAGTTTTTTAAATAATGTCTTATGAGCACATAATCGGTTTAATGAAGGAAAAGGGTGTTTCTTTCGAAAATGGTTTGTCAGAAACCGAACTCGAGCAAATAGAGAAAGTATATGATATATCCTTCCCTGCTTCTCTTTTACGATTTTATAAAGAAGCGTTACCTGTAGGAATCTCATTTGTAAAATGGAATGATTTTTCCGAGGAAAATATAGCTAATATCAAAGAAAAAATGTATTTACCTTACAAATGGCTCTCACAGGATATAACATACTGTGAAGCTTTTCGTAATGCCAAAAATGCACCGAAGCTTATACCGATATATTCTCACAGATATATGCCAATAACAGACCATCCCGATCCTCCTGTTTTTTCAACGGTTGGTGCAGATACGATATGGTACGGTAAAAATCTGAGAGAATATTTATATAATGAATTCATAAGAGAGTATATCAGCGTAAATAATAAAATACCTTATATTCCACTATGGAGCGAACTAATAAATGGATGAAGCATTTTTGCCTCATCCATTTTTATTACGATATTTTATTACTCAACCTGATATTATCGGCGATCATTGCGATAAATTCGCTGTTAGTAGGCTTACCTCTGCTGTTATGTATCGTATAGCCAAAATAGGAATTGAGAGTGTCTATATCACCTCTGTCCCATGCGACCTCGATAGCATGACGTATTGCCCTTTCCACTCTTGAGGAGGTAGTGGCATATTTCTTTGCCACAGAAGGATAAAGAATCTTGGTAACCGAATTAATTATATCGCTGTCATCCACAGCCATCAATATGGCGGTACGAAGATACTGATAACCCTTGATATGGGCAGGAACTCCTATCTGATGAATGATTCTTGTTACCTGAGCCTCGAGATCGCTTGAGGTATTAACAGGATTTGAACCTGTATATCTGTTATCAAGGGTACGGGCGTCATAGAGACGACGTAATCTTTCGCTGAGATTATTATAATCGATCGGCTTAAGTATACAATGCTCTGCCCCCGCTTCAAGCAGCTCTCTGAAAATATTCTGGTTATTGAGTACCGAGCAGACAATAAAGGAAGGTGGGTTATCATTGCCAAAGCTCATTCGTTGAACGTTCTTGATAATGGTTACCGGTTCTATCTTACTCATCCAGATATCAATTAAAACTATGTCGGGATGCATCTGTTCTATCTTGAACATGGTGTCCTCCCCGTTACACGCTTCCTCGATATTTCTGTAACCAAAGCCTGACAGATTGTCTCGGCAGCTTTTTCTGAATTCCGCATTTTCGTCCGCAATAAGAATTTTTACATTATGCTCCATTTTTACACACTCCGTTTAGTATTTTTACATATTACCAGTAATTGGTAACTTTCCTCTAATATAATACCATATTCTGGTAATTTATGCAAGTGGTAAATGGTGAAAAATGGTAACAAATTTCTTGTACCGTTTTTTGGCATTTTGCACAAATAGCATATTAAAGGCTATAAAATTGAACAAATATAACTCTTTTAAGCAAATATAGCAAAGAGCTTATTGATTTTAATGTTAATGCATGATACAATTACTACAGAAATACAATCAATTTAAAGCATAGGAGAAAATACAATGGGTTTGGTAGCACTTGAATGCCCGAATTGCGGAGCAAATTATAATCCCTCAAAATATCAATGCGAATATTGCGGAAGTTATATTTTTCAAAGTAAGCAGGGTTATAAAAATTTCAGTGATATAAAGATCGAGCTTCCGAAAAAGCCGAAAACCGACAACGGTAAATATCCCGGAATATATGTCTACGGCAGACTTCTCGGTAAAGGGGAGAAGCCTATTTCTCTCGGAACGGCAAGTTATTCCAGTACACTCACTAATGCAGGGGGCAAGCTTCTTCTTACTAATAAGAGTCTTCTTTTCAGCGCACATCATTTTAATGTCGGACGTCAGGAGGCATGCATTCCTCTGAGATCTGTAACTAATGCACGAGTCAGATTCAATTTTCTTATTTCACAAGATATTGAAATCAAGACTGAAACTGAAAATCATTATTTTCTTGTATACCACGGAAAGGAATGGGTCAGACTTATTAAAGAGGCTATAGCTAACTTAGAGGATGAGCCTGATGACTTATATTATACATCCGATAAAAACGATAACATCGATATTGATCCTTCCGATGAGCTTGAATATGTCAAGGAGCTACAGCAATTAAAAGCCTTACTTAATGCAGGTATCATAACCGAAGAAGAGTTCCACATCAAAAAACGAATGATCCTCGGTATTTAATAACAGCATAAGATAAACTCAATTTCATAATTCAAAAACTCCGCAAGTTGGCGGAGTTTTTATTATTTCTTTTCACACTGACAGCTTCCGCCCTCAAAAAATCCTGTCAGATCCATAAACCAATCTCCATTTTCTGTTTCGGAAAAGCCTATGAATTTAACAAGATCCTCTCTGCCCTCGGTATATCCCTTAAAATACGCCTTCTTTACGTTGCAGAGATCGATAAAATTAAGTGCAGCTCTGCCCATAACAAAGAGCGCATCGGTATTCTCCGTTCCCTTTACGTTCTCAAGGTCATAGATATAGCCCGCATCACCGTGTATACCAAATTGCAACACTCCGACAAGCTCGCCTTTTACGTAACCTGAATAAGCCATACGGTCAACCTTATACTCTATACCGCACAGACCGCACATTCTTTCCTGCTCTTTTTTGTCCTGAATAGGGTAAACCTCTAACATTGTTCTACTTCCTTAATACTTAATAAGATATTCTATTTCTTCCTTGGTAAGCCAACGCCACTTACCTGCACGAAGATCTGTCATTTCAATTTCACCGACTGCAACACGGCGTAATATGGTAATTTCAAGACCTACCTGCTCACACATCTTTCTTATCTGACGATTTCTGCCCTCGGTAAGTATCATCTCAAGCATGGTATAACCGTTTTTGGCACGAAGCACCTTGGTCTCGACGGGCTTGATCGTATAGCCGTCTATCTCCATTTCGGAATTAAGGGTCTTAAGCTGCGCCTTGGTAACGTCCCCCTCGATTCTTACATTATAGGTCTTTGGTATATGGTGCTTCGGGTGCATAAGCTTGTTTGCAAGGTCGCCGTCATTAGTCATAATGAGCATACCCTCGCTCTCATAGTCAAGTCTGCCAACGGGATATACTCTCTCCCCAACGTCCTCGACAAGGGAGGCGACACACCTTCTGTCCTTATCATCCGACATAGTGGTAACATAGCCTCTGGGTTTATTGAGCATAAGGTAGAGCTTATGACTGTTACGCTTTTTTACAACAGGTCTGCCCTTATATCTTACCTTATCTCTGGCGGGATCTATAACTCTACCCACCTCAACGGATTCACCGTTAACTGTAATATTACCTGCTAATATTTCCTTTTCCGCGGCACGTCGGGACATAAGTCCGCATTCTGCCACAAACTTTTGAAGTCTTATAGGTTCCATTTTTCCTCTTTATACATCCTTGATAAACAATGACAGAAGCTTCTGCCACCAATTTTTATACTTTATTTCCTTGATACTGCTTTGCGCTGTGATCTGTGATCTTGCTATCTCTTTTCCCTCGGAATAAAAGACAAGATGACCTAAGAGTTCTCCGTACGTTATATCGGCATAGTAGAAGCGGTCAAGCTCACACACCACTTTTAAATGCTCGGCACTTCCCTTCTTCATTATAACAGAAAGAGGTGCCGCCTCCGCATTCACCGTATTATCGGTACCGTTAATAACGTTTATGCTGTAAAAATATTGAGCCGGTGCTACAAGCAATACCCTTTCATATTGATCAAAACCGTAATCAAAGAGATCGCTGTGATCCTTCCAATCATTCGGAGCATTAAGTGTAACGCAAATTAGCTCAACACCGTCACGCTCTGCCACACTTACAAGACACCTGCCGCATCGCTTGGTAAACCCTGTTTTACCGCCTATACATCCATCATAGTTCTTTAAAAGCTTGTTATGATTTACAAAAAGATGTTCGCCTGCTGTATACTTATAGGATGATGTGATCTCACGGAATGTTTCGTTACGCATTGCATATGCCATTATCACGCCAAGATCATATGCCGATGAAAAGTGATCATCTGCATCAAGCCCGTGAGGATTGGCAAAATGAGTATTTTTAAGATCCAGCTCCTTCGCTTTCGCGTTCATCAGCTTAACAAAGTCTTCTACCGAGTCAGACACGGTCATAGCAAGGGCAACTGCAGCATCGTTGGCGCTTTGAAGCATAAGGGCATAGAGAAGATCACGCCGTGTCATCTCCTCGCCCTCGTAGAGATATGCACTTGAACCCTCGATACCGCAGGCTTTGGCAGGTATTTTGACAGTCTTATCAATGTCGGCATTCTCTATTGTAACTATGGCCGTCATTATTTTGGTCGTACTTGCCATGGGTAAAGGCATATCCTTTCCCTTAGACCATATAACCTCACAATTATCCGAGCGCATCAATACAGAGCTTTCAGCTGAAACAACAGGAAGTGAAGCCTCGGCGTTCAAAGAAAAGCTATATGTGAATATAGGGATAATTACAGCAAAGACTAACAGAATTCCGATAATTATCTTCATAACAAATACCTGTCCTTAGTTTTTAGTACACTATATGACAGGCTTTGTCCCATTATTCTATGTTATTCCAGAATGGTATCGATATCCTCGTCCTTTTTCTCTTCTTTTTTGAATATCTCCTTGATCTTTTCGATAAGCTCGGGGGACTTACGGACGAAATTAGTTATAGTTTCGATAGGATCGGTAAGGTTGGGGTCTGTGGGACAGTTGAGATTGAGAAGATCTACTCCACCGTCAGCATGAACGACCAGAAAAGCCACGGGAGAAACGCTGATACCCGTACCTCCGCCTCCGCCGAAATTATTTACATTGTCATTTTCCTTTGCATTCTTACCCTTATAGTCAAGTCCGCCTGTAGCTATACCTACAGTTACCTTGGATACGGGGATAATAACAGTTCCGTTAGAGGTAGATACAGCCTCGCCTATAACGGTATTGCTGTCAATAATGTCCTTTGCATTTTCAAGCGACGTTCTGATAATATCACTTATCTTGTTCATTTATAATTCCTCCCTTATTTAAATCGGATTTTAAATAGCTTGTTAAAGAGCATATAAGCACGCTTAACGCTTGCCATACTCTGATTTTCAATTCAATATGTGCTTGGCAGGAAAACTTATCCGCCAGATAATCACATCGACATTCCATATCGCCAAACTTATATCTATAGTCTGTTGCTTCAATTCTCGCTATAAGAGAATTAAGAAGCTGACATGTAAGACCGAACGCTATAGCTGTCTTGGCGGGGTCACCCGCAGCAACCACGATATCCAGTTTTTTTATATGGATACGAAGGTGCTTGAACAGTCTTCCGGAGATCTCTGTTACAATAGCTCTTATCTCATCTACCAGAGCTGTTACGTCCGAAAATGTCTTTTTCTTTTGAGTTGTGCTTTTCTTTTTTAGAGTTTCTGCTGTCTGCTTGTCCCGTTTCTTCTTATTAAGCCTTTTTCGCAGTTTTTTTAGCTCCTTTACGCTCATTTCCTGCTTTGGGGGTTTCTCGGGATACAGTTGAAATCTGAAGCACAGTATCTTCAGGACGGCATACAGACCGTCATCATATTTTATTACAAAGGTCATACGGATAAAGAAAAGCGAAGCAAAAAATGCAAGAATGCAGAGTATTATAATTAACGCTGTCATTTTTCCTCCCTTTTCTTAATCGTTTCTGATCTTTTATTCCTCGGTTTTCTCCTCGGCTGTCGCTTCCTCGTCTACCATTACGACTTCCTCTTTTTTTATGGTAAGGGCATCCACCGAGGGCAGCTCATTAAGCGAGGAGAGTCCGAACACACGCAGAAATTTCTTGGTGGTCGCATAGAGATTAGGTCTGCCGGGCACGTCAAGTCTTCCCTTTATCTCAATAAGCTCTCTCTGCATAAGAACACCAAATGCATATGCAGAATCAACACCTCTTACCTCCTCAACGTATGTTCTTGTAACAGGCTGGTTATATGCTATTATAGCCAAGGTTTCAAGACATGATTTAGATAATGCTCCGTTTTTCTTGATTCCGAGACAATCCTTTATGATTTCCTCATACTGTTCCTTGGTACAGAGCTGGCAAGCGGTATCATAGCAAAGAAGCTGAATACCCCTGTCACCGTAGCCCTCTGACATATCAAGAGCAAGACTCTTCACCTGCCCGGGAGTCAAGAGGAGAAGCTGACCGAGCTTTTCATATGTAATGGGATCTCCTGTAGCGAAAAGCAGGGCCTCTATCGTTTTATATATTTCTGTGATATTGTTATCACTCATTTTCTTCTCATTCCTTCCGTAGATAGCTCGAGGATTATTTCATCGTCCTCATCGCTGTATATCCTTACACGTCGCGCCTTAAGAAGCTCAAGAAGGGCCGCAAAGGAAGCTATGATATCCGAACGGGTCTTTGACTGAAGCATAACCTCATCAAAGCTCTTCTTCCCGTTTTTATACAGATATCTCATAATACCGATAATACGCTCCGGTATAGGTGTAACGCGCTTTTTCAAAAGATTTTCAAGGGTCTTTTCGGGAGGCTGCATAGTCTCACGCATTTCCTTCGCTCTCTGCAGAAGTCTGGTAAATGCTTCCTCAAGAAGCTTAGCATCCTGATCGGAAAGCTCGGGGATAGCCTGAAAGGGGGCTTCATCCATAGGCTTGGCTATTCTTCCCGCGAACTGAGAATACCTTTCGTTTAGGAATACCGCAGTCTCCTTTGCCCTCTTATATTCGATAAGCGCCTGAGCCAGTCTCTCACGGGGATCCTCTTCCTCCTCCAAGGGATTCTTGGGAAGAAGCATACGGCTCTTAATAAGCATAAGCTCGGAAGCCATCGTAATAAACTCACCCGCTATATCCATATCCATCTTACGCATCTCCTCAAGATACGCAAGATACTGATCTAATATCTCGGATATCGGAATATCATAGATATCTACCTTATTCTTGGTTATAAGAGCTAACAGAAGGTCAAGAGGACCTTCATATACCTCTAATTTAAAATTTAATGCATCAGACATATCACACCATCCAATTGCAGGTCCATGCAAAGAATTCGAAGATCATATCGCTCAATGCGGTAAGAGGACCGGAAAGTACACCTGTAAAGAGAAGCACCATTATAGCAAGAGCGATATACTGCTCATATTTCATAACCTTAAAATAATACTTCGAAGGCAATAATACAAATAGTATTCTTGATCCATCAAGAGGAGGTATAGGCAAAAGGTTAAAAAGTGCAAGGGTTAGATTAAGTCTGAATGCTACAAAAAGCAGAAGCAGAACAGCCTGAAGCATTGTAGGAATACCTGTAACGTACATCATCTCTACCGTAACGACCTTCATTGACAACAAAGCGTAGAAGAAAAAGAATACGTATGACGCAACAAAGTTTGACACAGGTCCTGCCAATGCAGAGAAACACATTCCCCACTTGGGGTTTTTAAAATTTCTTGTATTTATCGGTACGGGTCTGGCATAACCGAAACCGAACAGAAACATCATGATGGTACCGAAGGGATCAAGATGCTTTGTCGGATTCAGCGTAAGCCTTCCCATATTGTAAGCGGTGGGATCTCCCATCCACTTGGCTACAAGTCCGTGACAGCATTCGTGAAGTGAAAGGGCAAAGAGTATTACAGGAATACTCAAAAGTACCATTATTATTGCATCACGGGAAAAGCCGCTTTCAATAAGATTCATTAACATAGTTTAATGCTTCCTTACTTAAGTATAACGTTATTGATCTCGCTCCATATCTCCTGCTTACCGTCACCCTTGAGTGCGGAAAAAGGAATTATTGTAGTTCCCTCTCTGATAAGCTCATGGGAATTAAGATATTCAAGAGCCTTCTTCTGATCGCCCTTGTTCAGTTTATCGGCCTTGGTCGCAACAATCATATAATCGGACTCGGTCTGATTAAGCCAATCAAGCATCATGCAGTCATCGGCGGTCGTACCGACCTTCATATCCACAAGCTGCATAACAAACATTGGAGACTGGCGATCACCCGCCGTCATCATATAATCGTTAACAAGCTTCTGCCATACTGCGCGCTCCTTCGGAGGACGCTTGGCAAATCCGTAACCGGGAAGGTCAACAAAGTAGAATTTATTATCTACGTTATAGAAGTTGATGGTTATTGTCTTACCCGGAGCAGAGCTGACTCTTGCCAGCTTATTTCTGCCCAAGAGTGTGTTTATAAGTGAGCTCTTGCCCACGTTTGATCTGCCCGAGAATACAAGGTGAGGGAGGTCGTTCTTCGGGAACTGACTCATCATACCTGCTGTCATTTCAAGCTTAACGTTCTGTAAATTCAGTGCCATGATTATTTCCTTTTCCTTATACTAAAGCTGCCGCTAAGGCATCGTCTATGGTTTCGATGGGAACAAATGTCACATTTGCCTTAATGATCTCGTCTATTTCCTCTATATCGCGCACATTATCCTTCGGAATAAGTATAGTCTTTACTCCCGCCTTATATGCAGCCATTGATTTTTCCTTTAATCCGCCGATTGCCAAAACCTTACCTCGAAGGGTTATCTCTCCCGTCATGGCAACATCACGTCTGACAGCCTTTCCCGTTAATTCACTCGCAAGAGCAACTGTCATGGTAACTCCGGCAGAGGGTCCATCCTTTGGAACAGCACCCTCGGGAACATGGATATGTATATCCAGCTCCTTATAAAAATCTTCTGCGATACCGAGATCACTTACTCTTGTACGTATGCAGGTAAGAGCAGCTCGTGCCGATTCCTGCATTACATCACCCAGAGAACCGGTAAGCTCGAGTTTACCGCTTCCCTTCATTGAAGCAACCTCTATTTTAAGAATATCACCGCCAAGAGAGGTATATGCAAGTCCGTTTACCTCACCGACAGCATCATCCTTATCGATCTCCTTCGGAAGTATTTTACGGTTACCGAGATAGTCCTTAAGATTCTTTGCTGTAACATTACAGCTCTTACACTCACCCGAAACAATTCTCTTAGCCGCCTTACGGCAGATAGTGGCAAGCTCACGGTTGAGATTACGTACACCTGCCTCGGAAGTATAAAAATCTATTATATCAAATATCGCCTCATCGCTTATCTTAAGAGTTCTGCCGTTAAGACCATGCTTCTCGCGCTGCTTCCTGATAAGATGATTCTTAGCTATAGCAAGCTTTTGATGACGGTTGTATATATCAAGCTCAATTATTTCCATACGATCCATTAAGGGTCTGGGGATACCGTTAAGATCGTTTGCGGTAGCAATAAAGAGGGTATCAGAAAGATCTATGGGCATTTCTACGAAATGGTCGCGGAACTTATGATTCTGCTCAGAGTCAAGAACCTCAAGAAGTGCCGAGGAGGGATCTCCGTGAGCATCACTTGTAAGCTTGTCTATCTCATCAAGAAGCATAAGAGGATTACGGCTCTGCGCCTGAATAAGTCCATTTACTATTCTGCCGGGCATGGATGCAATATAGGTCCTTCTGTGACCTCTGATATCAGCCTCGTCTCTTACGCCGCCAAGACATACACGGACATATTTACGCTGCATAGCTCTTGCTATAGATTCGCAAATAGAGGTCTTGCCGGTACCGGGAGGGCCTACCAGACAAAGTATCTGATTATTAAGACCGGGATTAAGCTGTTTAACTGCAAGAAATTCAAGGATCCTTTCCTTGATCTTGGTGAGTCCGTCATGATCTGCTTCAAGTATCTCGCGAGCCTTCTCGATATCAAGCCTGTCCTCGGTGATCTTTGACCAGGGTATTTCAAGACAGGTATCGATATAGGTACGGATAACCGCCGCTTCGGAGGACGCATAGGGAGTCTTTGACAACTTGCGAAGCTCCTTCAGAAGCTTAGCTTCAATCTCCTCGGGAAGATGAGCGTTGTAGATCATCTCATCATATTCGTCGATTTCGCTGTCAGCACCTCCCTCACCAAGCTCATTCTGTATAACCTTGAGTTGCGCTCTAAGGTAAAACTCTCGCTGATTATCATCTATCTGCTGGCGTACCTTATTATGTATATTAAGCTCAGTGGAAAGAATCTTAAGCTCCTTTGCCATTATAACAGCAAGTTTTTCGAGCCTTTTTGCGGGATCAAAAACCGAAAGAACCGCCTGCTTGTCAGCAAAATTAACAAGTATGTTAAAGGCGATATAATCGCATAATGCACCGGGATCCTTAAGTGTCTGTACTGTAGAGATAATCTCAGCCGAAAGCTTGGGCATATATTTTTTGAACTCATCGAACTGAACAAGAACCTCACGTATAAGAGCCTGAACCTTCATGGTATCGGCATTTATGCTGATAGCCTTACACATAACCTCAGCTCTGTATGCACCGTCCTGCTTTATAAGGGACAGTAAATTGGCTCTGTATACACCCTCCACGACCATTCTGGCATTCCCTTCGGGTAAACGAAGAAACTGCTTGATACGACAGACGGTACCAACCTCGTAAACGTCGTCCTGAGAGGGTTCCTCAAGGTTAGGATCCTTCTGTGCTACAAGAAATATGTAGGACTGGTCGTCACTTGCCTTCTCGCAGAGATCTATGTCCTCATCACCCGTTATCTCAAGTCCGAGAGAAATAAAGGGAAATGCAAGAGTATCTCTTGCAAGAATACAGGGTAAATTCATCATTTCAAGTTTTTCTATGTAACGCGGCATTTGTTTCTCCAAAATAATATTATAGTTATTTTACAGTATAACATAAAACGACTTTTTTTTCAATAGTTATTGACGAAATAAAGATTATAATATATTATAATATTAAAATTACTATGAGGTAAAAAATTATGAAAATCGTTATAACCGATGCCATGACGGTAAGTCAGGGTGATATAGACCTGAATATTTTCTCAAAATTCGGTGAGCTTGTGATATATCAGTCAACCATGCCCGATGAAATAAGCGAACGTATTGCCGATGCAGACATCATTCTCTGTAACAAAACTCCCCTCTTTGAGCCCGTATTAAAAAATGCAAAAAATCTTAAATATATCGGTCTCTTTGCAACAGGATACAACAACATCGATATTCCCTATTGCGCTGCCAACGGCATTACCGTCTGCAATGCGGGAAGCTACTCGACCGAGGCTGTGGCACAGCATACCTTCGCTCTTATTCTCGAGCATTATACTAAGGTGGGTAAATATAATGAATTCGTACAGGATGGCGGATGGTCTGCATCTCCCTGCTTCTCCCCCTTCGTTTTCGCAACAGATGAGCTTTATGAAAAAAACATAGGTATAATCGGATACGGCTCTATCGGTCAGAAGGTTGCGGATATAGCCCTCGCCTTCGGAATGAAGGTAAAGGTGTTTACAAGAACAAAAATAGGGGATCCGAGAGTTGAATTTCTCTCATTTGATGATCTTCTTGCTTCCTCCGATATCATTACGGTTCACTGTCCCCTTACAGCTCAAACCGACAAGCTCATGAATTATGATGCATTCTGCAAATGTAAGCGTGATGCACTCTATATAAACACTGCAAGAGGCGGAATCAACGATGAAAACGGTCTCGCAAGAGCCTTGAAGGAGGGTAAAATAGCAGGTGCCGCCATAGACGTTTTGACAAACGAGCCTATGACCAAAGACTGTCCTCTTATCGGTATACCAAATCTTATAGTAACGCCTCATGTTGCCTGGGCGCCTCTTTCCACACGAAAGCGTTTAATGGGAATTGTAGAGGATAATATTCAATCCTTTATCAATAAATCTCCCAAAAATGTTGTAAGTTAAGCCTTATTGTATATAATTCTTTATTTGTTAACCAATTCTCCATTGACTAAAAATTCTTTTTGTTATATAATACAAACATAAAATCCGAAAATTTAGGAGGAAAACATGAAAAGAATTTCATTATTTGTGTTATGTCTTATCATGGTCGTGACAAGCGTTGTTTCCTGCGGTTCTAAGGAAAAGGAAGGAAAAAAGGTTAAATCGATCAAGGAAGTAGTCGGTGAAGAAAGCCATATTCCCGATGATCTCGCTTTTGAAGGCGAAGTATTCAAGATTCTCTGCCGTGAAGACAATGACTACGGTGATTATGTCTATGAGATCGTAGCAGACGAAGGCGACACAAACAATGTTAACCAGGCGGTATATGAAAGAAACCGTACAGTTATGGACACCTTTGGTCTTGCTGATATCCAGGCCGTACCGATTGCAGGTGACTATGCAAGCAAGGACATCTTTATAAACAAAATGCGTAATTCAATTGACGCAGGCTTAGGCGAGTACGATCTTATTATGAGCCAGCAGGGATACATGAACGAAGGTGAGCTTGTTCAGTATTTCTATAATTACTACGATGTACCCTACATCTCCGACACACTTAAATGTACAAAGCATGATCACAGCTATTACTATGATGATGTAAAGAGTGAGATCACCATCAACGGTAAGCTTAAGTACATGGTAGGTGACTTCTCGCTTACATACTGGGAGCATGTATATGCCCTCTATTTCAACAAGCAGATCGCTGAGGAATACAATTTAGAGGACATCTATGAGCTTGTACGCAACGGCGAGTGGACCTTTGATAAGATGATCGAAATGACAACCGGTAAGTGGAAGGACCTCAACGCTGATGATTGGTCAGGTTCTGAGGACAGCTTCGGTTATCTTTCCGAGCTTCTCAATCCCGTTAACTCTATGGACGTTCATTTTGGTGTAGACCCTACTCACAAGGACGAAAACGGTAATATCGTTATCGAATATGACGTTGGTAAAATGACCAACATCCTTACCAAGGTTCTTGAGTTCAGAGACTCCAATGACACCTATTTCGCAGACGTAAGCTCTAACGTAACAATTGCAGATAACCCCTGTGACAAGATATTTAGTGAAGGCAGAGCATTATTCTACCATGCAATTCTCGGCAAGGCAGACTCCTTCAGATCTATGGATACCGACTTTGGTATAGTTCCTTATCCTAAGTGGGATGGCAATCAGGATAGGTATCTTACCCGTTCCATGGACGGTTATTCCGTAGCATGTGTTCCCGTAGATGCTTCCAATCTTGAGCTTACAGGTGCTGTATTCGATACACTTTCCGCTGTATCTCAGACAACAGTAATTCCCGCATACTACGACATGGCACTTTCCTACAAGTACACCCGTGACGATGAATCCGCTGAAATGCTTGATATCATCAGAGACGGCTTCCGTGTTAACTTCGGTAAGTTCTACTCTATCGACTGCGGTAAGGCATTAAGAGATACCGTATACTACAAAAATCCCAGCTTCTCATCATTCTATCAGAGCAACCTTCCCGGTTACCAGATTAAGCTTGACGAGCTCCTTAAGTATTACGAGGACTAAGTTAATTTTAATAAATAAAAAAGCGGGCGCCGGCCCGCACCGATGATCGGGCATGAATCGGGCATAATTCTGCTTCTTCAAGTGCCCGAAGTAACGCAATTTCCGATAAAATAAAAAAGTCTGCTTTCGCAGACTTTTTTATTTTATCGATTAAGCTTTAAAACCGCTTTTCTTATCAGATCTACAACAATAACGGTAAATGCCAATGCTGTGACGACAAGCCACTGTTTAAGAGAGAGAGGAGCCAAGTGCAGAAGTGTTCCGGTAAACGAACAAAGCAATACTACACCTGCTACGATACCAAGAGCAATCAGTACAAAGAGCTTATTGTTCTTCAAACCCTTAAAGAGATTCATACTTTCTGTTCGTATATTAAATCCGTTGAGCACCGCCATAATGCAGAGCAACGCAAATCTCGCACTCATCGAGTTTTCATCGGTAAACATACCGTTTACAGGGGTAAAGATAAAGAGTAAATATGCAATGATGAATGCTATGGTAGATACTGCAATCTTTGACTTTGCCCCTCTTATAAAGAGACCGCTTCCCTTCTTAATCGGTTTTTCATCCATATATTCCTTTTTGGGAGGCTCACCGCCGAAGGAGAGAGAGTTAAGAGAGTCCATAACGATATTGATAATGAGTATCTGTACAGAGGCAAGAAGTACAGCGCCGGAGGCTATCACGGGGAAAAGCATACTGAGTATAAGAAGCGCTATATTTATGGGAAGCTGGAATTCAAGGAACATCATGATATTGTGCATAAATGTTCTTCCGAGTTCCACACCCTTAACTATAGAAGCAAAGTTATCGTCGGTCAGAATTACGTCGGACGCCTGCTTTGCCACATCACTTCCCGTCTGCATACCAAAACCAACGTCGGCACGCTTAAGCGCGGGAGAATCGTTTACACCGTCACCTGTCATGGCAACAGACATTCCTATTTCCTGAGCAAGTGTAATAAGTCTAAGCTTTGTATTAGGTGAGCATCTTGCTATAACTCGAAGCTTGGGAATAATATTCTTTATTTCGTCATCAGTAAGCTCCTCAAATTCTGCATTTGTAAGAGCAAGCTCTCCATCCTTATATATACCGCATTCTTTAGCGATAGCGGTTGCGGTAACTATATTATCGCCTGTGATCTCTATGATCTGTATACCTGCCTCATGAGCACGTTTAACAGCATCGGGAACCTCTTTTCTTATCGGATCGGCAACACCTACAACTCCGAGGAATACCATATCATCAGCCAGAGTATCTTCTACGTGAAGTGTATTTACCATAGCGAGAGCTATACAACGTATAGACTGATTATTAAGCTCCGCTATCCTTTCATCTATTATTGTAGAATCAAAGTCTATTATCTCACCCTCGGGAGTCATAGCCTTGGTACATTTTTCTATGATCCTTTCCGTAGCACCCTTATAATAGGTTACGTTTTGATCGTTTGTAAAGGCTGAAAATTTATTTGAACTGGTAAAGGTCTGCTTTATCTTCTGTATCTGAGAAGCGTTGATTTTGTCATTTTCCTCAGGAGTAAGAAGATACATAAGCGCACGGTCGATAGAGTTTCCTCCTGTAGGGTTTCCCTTATCGTCAAAGGTTGCTGAATTATTGAGGACCATGTTGTTTTTAAGCTCTTCAAAAAGCTTTGAATCACGGTCTGCCTCACATCCCGTATAATCGAGAACGGTCTTTGGAGACATAACACCTGTAGTAAGAGTACCCGTCTTATCCGTACAAATAAGATCAACATACGCAAGCTCAGGTATCTTACCCGGATTTTTCGCAAGCACGTTACAGCGCTCCATGGTCTTAACGTTCTGCTTTGTGACAAGCTTTACTATAAGGGGAAGTCCCTCAGGAACAGCCGCAACGATGATAGTTAAAGCAACAGAAAGATTTATCGCAAACTTCTGTACGATTTCAAGGGCGCTTCCGTTAAAGTAAGCTTTAGCTCCTACCTCAATAATACCTGTTATTATAAGAATCGCAAAGGTGACTAATGCAGCAGCGGTACCCCATTTTGAAATAAAAGCAGACAATTTATCAAGTGCGATATCAAGCGCTGTCTTGGGCGCCTCAAGTGTCTGCATCTTAACGAGGGTATCACCATTTACCGTATTGATACCTACGTCGGTAACGAGCATCTTACCCTCACCTGACATTACCGTAGTACCCGAGAAAAGACAATTCTGATTGGTATAGGCATCGGTGGAGGTGGTTTTTTCATGAACATAGCCTTCTACGGGAGTCTTCTTACACTCCTCGCTCTCACCGTTGATGGCGGCATTGTTTACCGAAACCTTACCTTCTATTATATATCCATCGGCAAATATCTCCTGACCGAAGCCGACAAGGGCGATATCACCGACAACAAGCTCATCCTTATTGATGCTCTGAAGCTTACCGTCTCGAATAACATCACAAAAGCGCTCAGAGGTCTTACGGCGAAGCTCAGCAGAGGACTTCTGTACACCGAGACCGGTCTTTACCGCTATCGCAGTAATTATACCGAGAAGCAGCATTATCATTATAGGCTCAGAGTATTCCATAACTCCGAGAATGGCAAGCAGCAGCTGCAGAAGCGCTATCATTATCAGTATTCTGGTAAGGGTCTCGCTCAGAGCCTCCTTTGCGAAATCATACCATTTTTTCATTTTAGGTTCAGGCAATTTATTTGAGCCGTACTTTTCCTTGCTCTCAATTACCTGCTTTTCGGTAAGTCCCTTCATAGATCCTCCAAAAAATTATATTATCGTTTTATTATATCATTTTAATTGTAAAAATCAACAGTTATTCAACTAAATTTCGGTAAATTTTAATTTATACCGTAATATTGAATGATTAATTCTCCTCAAAAAATTTCAAAATTTCAAAAATTCCTCTTGACAAATGAGGAAAAGAGTGGTATGCTATAGGGCGGTTAGTGATGGCTAACTCATATTTTGGCAAAAATCGGAGAATATAATGAATTTAAGAGATGCTCAAGAAGGAACTGAATATATCATTAAGTCGATAGTGACCGATGATGACGAGCTGGATGCGTTTCTCTTCTCTCTCGGTTGTTATGCGGGCGAGCCCATCACCGTCATCTCCCATCTCAAGGGCGGGTGTGTCGTTTCTATCAAGGACGGCAGATACAACATTGACAATCAGTTGGCAGAGGCAATAGAGGTTTGATTTTTTCAACTCTAAGGTCTGCCAATTAATTTACAGCTCACAGTTAGCGGCGGCTAACTGTATTCATTCCCTTTTGGTTAGCGATAGCTAACAACAATTTGTTTAATATTTTTTTACATACAAGGAGAACCATCCATGAGAATCGCTTTTGCAGGAAACCCCAACAGCGGTAAGACCACCATGTACAATGCGCTCACGGGCAAACACGAGCACGTTGGTAACTGGGCAGGTGTTACCGTAGACAAGAAGGAAAGCCATATCAAGAAAAGCCTTTGCGACGGCAAGGAGCTGCTCGCAGTTGACCTTCCCGGTGCATATTCGATGTCTCCCTTCACTTCCGAGGAGAGCATAACATCGAGCTACATTAAGGAGGAACAGCCTGACGTTATCATCAACATAGTTGATGCTACCAACCTCAGCCGAAGCCTTTTCTTCACCACACAGCTTCTGGAGCTGGGTATTCCTACCGTTGTGGCACTCAACAAGGCGGATATCAACGAAAAGAATGACACTAAGATAAATACCGATAAGCTTGCAGAAAAGCTCGGTTGTCCCGTCATCGACACCATCGCCACTACCTCAAGCGACAAGGGTCTCAAGGAGGTAGTCAAGGCGGCGATCGACTCCTATGGTAAGACACAGAAGGCACCCTACATACAGTCCGACGTTGATCTCACAAGTAAGGAGGCTGTTGTCGAAGCTGATAAAAAGCGTTTTGCATTTGTAAATAAGATAGTACGTGATGTTGAGACCCGTAAGGTTCGTACCAACGAAAGAAACTATCAGGACAAGATCGATGCAGTGCTGACAAACAAGTTTGCAGGTATTCCTATATTTGCGGTCGTTATGTTTCTGGTATTCCAGATATCCCAGGCTTGGGTAGGACCCTGGATCGCTGACACCTTTGTCGGCTGGCTCGAAGCCTTCCAGGGATGGATCGGCGGACTTGTTGAGGGTGCGGCACCCATAGTTCAGGCCCTTTTAGTTGACGGTGTCATCGGCGGTGTTATTGCTGTTATCGGCTTCCTGCCCCTTGTTATGATCATGTATTTCCTCATCGCTCTGCTTGAGGACTGCGGATATATGGCAAGAGTATCTGTAGTACTCGACCCAATTTTCAAGAAGGTAGGTCTCTCGGGTAAATCGGTAATTCCCTTCGTTATCGGTACCGGCTGTGCCATTCCCGGTGTTATGGCCTGCAGAACCATCCGTAACGAGAGAGAGCGCAGAGCCACCGCAATGCTCACACCCTTCATGCCATGCGGTGCCAAGCTTCCCGTTATTGCCCTCTTTGCCGGTGCATTCTTTGAGGATGCAAGCTGGGTAGGTACACTTATGTACTTTGCAGGTATAGTTATCATATTCCTCTGTGCTCTTCTCATCAACAAGATCACAGGCTTCAAGGCAAGAAAGTCCTTCTTTATCATCGAGCTTCCTCAGTATAAGGTACCCAGCCTCTGGAAGGCGATCCTCTCCATGTGTGAGCGTGGTAAGGCATACATAATCAAGGCGGCAACCATCATCCTTCTCTGCAACACGGCAGTTCAGATAATGCAGTCCTTCACATGGAGCTTCAGTCCCGCAGAAACAGCAGATTCCTCTATCCTCGCTTCTATAGCAGGACCCTTCGCATATCTTCTTGTTCCCATAGTAGGTGTACTCTCCTGGCAGCTTGCGGCAGCCGCTGTTACAGGCTTTATCGCCAAGGAAAATGTAGTAGGCACACTTGCAGTATGCTTCGTAGGACTTGAGAACCTCATCGACACAGAGGAGCTTGCTCTTATGGAGGGTGCAGGCACCGAGGTCGCTACCGTATTCGCCATCACCAAGGTTGCAGCCCTTGCATACCTTATGTTCAATCTCTTCACACCTCCCTGCTTTGCGGCTATCGGAGCTATGAACTCCGAAATGAAGAGCTCCAAGTGGCTCTGGGGCGGCATTGGCCTTCAGCTCGGCGTAGGCTTCACAGTAGCTTACCTTGTATATACAATAGGTACACTTATCACAGCCCCCGAATCCCTTTCAGTTGTCCCCGCTGTCTGCGGTCTTGCAGCAATTGCGGTTATGGTATTAATAGTTGTCGCAGTTACAATCAACAACAAAAAGAAGTTCAACAAGGAATACGCTCTTTCTAAATAATATAAGATCGGAGTTGATTATAATAATATAAGATCGGAGTTGATTATAATAATATAAGATCGGAGTTGATTATATGGCAGAAACAATAATAGTCATCGCAGTGCTATGCGTGATAATCGCATTGGCCGCCCTCTATATCATAAGAGCAAAAAGAAGCGGTGCCAAGTGCATCGGATGCCCCCATTCAAAAAGCTGTTCCTCTAAGTGCAATTGCTCTGACAAATCAGAAAGCGACACTTGAACATTTCGCACGAAATTGAACAAATTTATATACAAAAAACAAAGGCAGAAAGCGTTTCGCTTTCTGCCTTTACTGTATTTTCTCACTTATCTTATTTAAGAGTAATTTTTACTGCTTCACCGTGTGCGGCGTCCTCGGATGCATAGATAAGGAAATCACCGGAATCTGCGTAAAGAGTGTTATCAAAATGATAATATTCAAAGGATTCGGGTTCAAGTGCGACGCGAACAGTTTTACGCTCGCCTGCCTTAAGTTCAACCTTTTCAACGTATTTAAGCTCCTTTACGGGACGGCAGATCTCAGCCGCAACGTCATGAATATAAAGCTGAAGTGTAAGACGTCCGTCACGGTTGCCCACGTTTGCAACCTCTACGTCAAATTCAACGGTTTCACCTATATTCCATTCATCCTTTAAGGGCTTGGGGTTACCTATTTCAAACTTAGTATATGTAAGACCGTGACCAAAGGTATAAAGAGGTTCGCTGGGCATATCTATATAGTGGCAGGTAAAGTCGGTAGCATAAGAGCTAACCTTCTTGGACATTTCAACTACCTCACCTCTGTAGGGCCTGCCTGTAATAGGTCTTGCATAATAGATCGGAATCTGACCGATATCATAGGGCAGACAAGCACAGAGCTTACCCTCGGGCATAACGTCGCCGAAGATAACGTCCGCAACACCCTGTCCCATAATACCGAACTGCCAAGGATAAAGAACTGCATCACAAACTGCGTTTTCCTTGGTTATGATAAGGGGTCTGCCTGCGATAACTGCCATAGCAAGGGGCTTACCGAGAGTTGCAAGGAACTCGATAAATGCGGTCTGTGTGCCGGGAAGAGTGATATCACCTCTTGTGTGAGCCTCACCGCTGATATAGGATGCCTCGCCCACTACTGCAAAGATCTTATCACAATCCTTTGCCGCCTCACGAAGAGCCTCTTTATCAAACTCTTCACCGTCAAGGGTATTGCCGCCGGAAATATATACTATATTATCGGTCTTTTCCTTCATTGCCGCAAGAAGTGTGGTGCAATCCTCTGCCTCACCCATACCTCTCCACCAGCCAAGAGGAGCATCGATATCATCAGCCAACTGACCTACTACAAGGATCTTCTCCTCCTTGGACAGGGGGAAGAAGTCGCCTTCGTTCTTAAGAAGAACTGTAGACTTCTGCGCAGATATTCTCGCCTGATTCTTAAATCTGTCGCAAAGGAAGGTCTCCTTCTCATATTCAAGATCATATTCATGCTTCTCAAAGAGTCCGAGCTCAAACTTGAGTCTGAGAACTCTTGCTGCATGCTCGTCAAGCTCTTCGTCGGTAATCTTACCCTCATTATAGAACTTCATAAGATATTCCTGGAAGATAAGAGATCCGGTATCAATATCACATCCCGCCTTAAATCCCTTAAGACAAGCCTCTTCTCTGTTATGAGCTGCACCGTGGTTGATAAGCTCATCTATAGCATTATAGTCTGTCGTTACAGCACCCTCGAAGCCCAATTCACCGCGAAGCACATCTTCGATAAGATACTTATGAGCGTGCATGGGAATACCAAAGGTCTCGTTAAATGCGGGCATTACGGTATCAACGCCTGCTTTAACCGCCGCCTTGAAGGGAGGAAGATAAGTATTACGAAGCTCCTGCTCGCTTAAATAGGAGGCATCATAGTCACGTCCGCCGTAACATGCGCCGTAGCCAATATAGTGCTTAGCACAGCTTGCGATACCGCCTGCATTCTTGATACCGCGAACTCTTGCAGCCGCTACGATAGAGCCGAGGTAGGGGTCCTCACCCGCACCCTCGGAGATTCTTCCCCATCTGGGGTCACGGGCGATATCCATCATAGGAGCATAGGTCATGGACAGACCTGCCGCCTTAGCCTCTTCTGCTACGCACTCCATGTTCTTCTCGATCATCTCAACGTCAAAGGAACAAGCCTCTGCTACAGGCTGTGGGAATATGGTTCTGTAGCCGCAAATAATATCGGCACAAAGAAGTGCGGGTATATTATGAGGGGATGCCGCCATTACTCTCTTCTGCAATCTGTTGGAATTAGCGGCACCGGGATCATTTGCCACACTTCCTGCATGATACTTCTCTATAAACTCAAGCTCCGAACCCCAATCAAAGGTACGGGGTGCATTGATATAAAGAAGTTGACCGATCTTCTCCTCGGGAGTCATGTCGGCAAGTAATTCTTTAACTTTCTGGTTAATCTCTGCTTTTGTCATAATTTTTCTCCATTATTTTATTGCCTCATCCGATAAGAGCTATATCCACGTTCGGTATACTCCGAACAAACGCGGATAGCTCCTTCTCGCTGATTATTTTGTTTTTATAGGAATAAACGTCTATGTTCACTCCCACATTTCCGTTTTTGGCACTTCTCGGTGCGGTAATCTCGACATCATGTATATCACTCACCTTAGCCGACAGTGTATCCAGTACCGCATTAACATTCTCGGTACCGTCAATTTCAAGATATAACTCAAGTGAATTTCTGCGATTGTGAAGAACACGGTCAAGTCTTTTTAAAAGTGTTATTACCATTGCTATCAGCAAGGTAGCTATAACAGCACCCTCATAGAAGCCTGCACCGAGAGAAAGTCCTATAGCCGCAACTGCCCACAATCCCGCAGCTGTGGTAAGTCCTCTGATATGATTGCCACGGGTGACCATGATCGTTCCCGCACCGATGAAACCTATACCCGATACTACCTGTGCGCCTATACGCATGGGATCAGCGCCGTAACCAAGCTCCTCTGTGATAAAGAGCCCTGTCAATGTTGTCAGGGTTGCACCTACACATACAAGAATATGTGTACGAAGTCCTGCCGCATGACCCTTACGCTGTCGCTCAAAGCCTACAAGACCTCCGAGTATGAAGGCGAGAACCAATCTTATTATAATTGTCACAACATTGTAATCTCTTAAATATTCTAAAAAATTCATTAATTCTCCGTTATTCGTGATTTTGCTTAAGCATTCCCTTCCATATCTTAATCAGAAGCGAATGAGGAAGCAGCTTACTAAGTATATGCTGAAGCTTTGTAAACTTGCCTATAACACAGAGTGCTTTGTTCTTACGGACAGCCTTTAATGCACAGCAAACAACGTGTTCCTTCTCCAGCATCGGCTTATATGCCTTCGGGCTGTATCTGACCCTATTATCATTTGTATGCTCAAAGAACTCTGTTCTGACCCATCCGGGACAAACAACAGTGACATTTATTCCGAGAGGCTTAAGCTCCTCATGAAGTGCTCTTGTATAATGACGTACAAAGCTCTTGGTCGAGGCATAAACATTAAAATATGGAAGTGGATTGAATACCGATGCCGAGCCGATCTCAATGAGATTACTACCCTTAGACATAAAAGGTATAGAAAGCACCGTCATCTTAACAAGAGCCTTAATATTAAGATCTATCATACGCATCTGAGAGTCAAGAGGTACCTCAGACCAGTCACCCATCTCGCCAAATCCCGAGGCATTGACCATATACCTTATATTCGCACCCGATGCAGTGATAATTGATTTATATTCGGCAAAACTCTCTTCCTTTAAGAGATCAAGACATATAATTCTTGCCTTGGCGGACAGCTTATGGGCAAGATCCTCCATAGCTTCCCTTCTGCGGGCTACGAGCCATATCTCATCGAGGGCTTCGAGCTTATCTATCTGCAGTGCAAACTCCTTACCGATTCCCGAGGATGCACCTGTTATTACTGCTATATTCACCATTTCACCTCACTAATATGTCTATAATACCATACTAAAGGCAAAAATACAAGAAAACATTCATATTTTTTAAATAATTTTTTTAAAAACTATTGAAAATTGTAAAAATATGTGCTATACTGTCGAAAGCTTAACATCCCGATGAAGCTTTTAGGATGACTGAAGGTGGAGGGGACTCTGGAGAATCTCTTAAATGAGTGCCGAAGGTGCAAGGTAACATGACAGTTCAAAGAAACGGTTTACTGAATCTCTCAGGCAAAAGGATAGAGTTGCAAAGTTATAACTTTGCTTTTATTCCGGAGTTACTCGTTGAGTAACTTTATTTTTTTATTTTTAGGAGGCATATTTATTATGCAGGACGCAATTTTAAATGTCGTTGCTAAAATCAACGGCTACTTATCGGATTATATACTTATAGTCCTTCTCGTTGGTGTTGGTCTTTTCTTCACCATCAAAACAAAGTTTGTTCAGGTTCGCTTCTTTGGCGAAGGTATGAAGAAGGTATTCGGTGGTATGTTCACAAAGAAGAACGGTTCCGGTATTTCCTCATTCCAGGCACTTGCTACCGCTATTGCGGCACAGGTTGGTACAGGTAATATCGTAGGTGCTTCCGGTGCTATCCTCATTGGTGGTCCCGGTGCTATCTTCTGGATGTGGGTTATCGCATTCCTCGGTATGGCTACCATCTATGCAGAGGCGGTTTTGGCACAGGAAACAAGGGTAAGAGATGCAAACGGTGAGGTACACGGCGGTCCCGTTTACTACATCAAGACAGCCTTCAAGGGTGGCTTCGGTAAGTTCCTTGCAGTATTCTTTGCAATCGCTACCACTCTCGCTCTCGGATTCATGGGTTCGATGGTTCAGTCCAACTCTATAGCTGAATCTGCATGTAATGCTATCGGCGTTGATTACACCGCTTGGGGTTGGATCATAGGTATCGTTCTCGCAGTAGTTTGTGCATTCATCTTCATCGGCGGTATCAAGAGAATCGCTTCCGTTGCAGAGAAGATCGTTCCCATCATGGCTTGTCTCTTCCTCCTCGGCGGTCTTATCGTTCTTATCACCAACATCACCAGAGTTCCCGAGACAATCGGTATGATTTTCAAGTTCGCATTCACTCCTTCCGCTCTCATCGGTGGTGGTATCGGTTATGCTCTTAAGACTGCCATCAGCCAGGGTGCTAAGAGAGGTCTCTTCTCTAATGAAGCAGGTATGGGTTCTACACCTCACGCACATGCAGTAGCAGAGGTTGAGAAGCCCCACGATCAGGGTGTTGTTGCTATGGTCGGTGTATTCATTGACACATTCATAGTTCTCACCATGACAGCTCTCGTTGTTATCACAGTTCTCTTTACCGGTGACGGTCCTCTCGCAGGTCTCACAGGTGATGCTTATCTCGCAGCAACAGCAGGTGATGCAGCAGTAGTTTCCAAGACTACCGCAATGCAGATGGCAGTTTCTGAAGGCTTCCCCGCATTTATGAGCGGTATCGGCAGCTACTTCGTTGCTATCTGTCTCCTCTTCTTCGCATTCACAACAATCATCGGTTGGAACTTCTTCGGTAAGGTTAACGTTCAATACCTCTTCAAGAATTCCAAGGTTGCAACTGTTGTATATTCTATTGTTGCAATCGCATTCATCTTCCTCGGTACATTCCTTTCCAACAACCTCGTTTGGGAGCTCACCGACTTCTTTAACTACTTAATGGTTCTCCCCAACGCTATAGCACTTATCGCACTTGCAGGTATCGTTTCCAAGTCTGCAAAGAATGCTAAGAAAAACAAGTAATTTTACACACAACAAAACAGCCCTCATACGAGGGCTGTTTTTAATGCTTCAATACTGTCGTTTATATTCAGCAGATCTATAAAGAACACTTTAACCTTGACGTTATCAAGGCTGTCAAAGGTAAGATCCTTCATACTGTCGGTGGCGTTACTTCCGGGATAGAGAAGATATATCTCGCTTGTATTATACTTCTTACCGTAGGCATACATCTGATACATATCCGCTTGCGATATACCGTAGTTGGTAAGTAAAGGCCCAAGGCGTTTCCACTTCGTATCCATAATGACACGACGTTCACCCTTGGTCATCACGATATCGGGACGAAGCGCAAAGATGTTTTTTTGCTTTTCACCCCAAATTTCGCTGAAGAGATAATGGCCTTTATCCTGAGTACTGACCCGCCAATCGTTCATCTGCTTTTTAATCATATCGGCAACATAGCTCTCAAACACCTTTTCCATCGGAAAAAGGAGCGCTCTTGAGTTAGCGGATCCCTTAAAGGTAGAGAAGCTCTTATCAAGCAGAAAAATCTTCGACCACATAAGTATAAGCTCGTATGCCTTCATACTGCGGTCATTGATAATCAAGGCAAAATCCTTTTCGTAATTAAAGGACTCGCTGATATTCTCAAAGCTGTTAAGAAGAAGCCTTATATTCTGCTTACTCTTCATACTACGGGTTATACCGTTAAGCTTGATCAAGGTGGATTTAATAAGTCTGTTCTCTGCTCTGTCGGTGCTGAATACATCGTAGGACATATAGAAGCGTTCCCTGTGAGTCAGATTCTGAGATAACTGTTGACTAATAAGCAGCTTACCCATAAATGCAGTTATATTTTCCTCCACATTGATATATGCCGAGCGTATTCCCTTCTTGACAAGCTCCTTGACCTCGGACAGATACATCGAGATAAATATCTCATATATACTGTTCTTTGATATATCAAGATCGGCTAAATTAAAGGACTTGGCATTAAATTCCTTCATTGAGCGAAGCATGGTTAGGAATATCCTCTTGTTAGTATCCACATCATCGCTCATATCTATCTTGGGCAGGATCTCAAACTGTGCACTCGGGGTCTGTATCAAGCCGACATAGTTTTTAACGGAGATAGTACGATTCAAGCCTCGCCTTGCAGTAGGAGTTAAAAAGCTGTAGGCATCCACGTCCTCGGTGGCGGTGTATTCGTATATGAAGCGCTCAAGATCATGAAAATCATTTTCTTCGATGTATCTACCATAGGTCGATTCCTTATGGGTAGTCAGAATATCAAATTCGTTGACCTGATATGATCTCACTTCAATACACCTCCTTAACTGTAGATCTTCTTATATTCCTCGGGATCTTTTAGCTTCTCTTTATTTATTTCGTACTTTGTAGCTATATCAACATCAATCAATACAGGATCGTTTACATCTTTAACTGTAATAAAATCATTATTGGCAAATACCAATCTTATCTTCTCATAGTCACCGTAGAAGTACTCCTGAAGAAGGGGTATGATATCCTTCTCAAACACATCGGCAAGAGCTGAGATATCATTATTTTCCTTAAGCGACATAAAGAAGGAATGACCTATGGTATGCTCTCTGTCATAGAGAAGCTCTATACGTTCATTGATTCTGTCAAGAAGAGACTTAATATTTACGCCATCTATCTCAAAACCAAGCCCAGATGTATCGGGTAGCATCTCTTTGAACTTGAATCTGCGGCGAAGCGCAGTATCCATAAGAGCTATAGAACGGTCCGCGGTATTCATGGTACCTAAGATATAGATATTCTGAGGTACGGTAAAATCATCACCGGAGTAGGGCAATTTAACCGACATAGCCTCACGGGCACCTCCACGTTTGGAGGGCTCGATAAGAGTTATAAGCTCACCGAATATTTTTGAGATATTACCACGGTTGATCTCGTCGATGATGAAGACCTTGTTGGGTACGGATTGCTTTGCAAAGTGTGTCTTCATATAATCAACGATAGCCTTACCGTTATACCACTTTTGCATTTTACTTCCGCTTCTTTTATTTCCATCAAAAGTTCCGTTAAAAATTAATTTTACTTCATCGTAAGTAACACTTTCGTACTGCATTTTATCATTGTCATAAAATTTTTCAGTAGCTTCATCCCAGCGCAGTTCTCTGGTCTTAGTCGCAAGTTCTACTACGATTGTTCCGCCGTTTTCCTTGGCATGCTCAATCAATGATTCCCACATTTTATCAAAATCATAGGATAAAGAACCGTTATCTAAACAAAACTTTTTGAATATACCGTCTTCAACCCTGTATCCTACATTATCATCATCTGTGGTAAAGGGCTTGATCCCCTCGATGAAATCCTCATATCCGTAGGACTGATGGAAGGTAGTAAAGGCAATTCTGCCCGCATCACATAATTCTCTGTAACGAGGAATAACTACGTCATAATAATTCTCTGCCTTAACATCTTCATAACTTCTGTAATCACATATAGCTACGGCATAGATGATACTGTTATAGGTCTTACCCGTACCGGGAGGGCCGTAGAGAATAAGGTTTTTATCGTAATTTGACTTAGAGTCACCCATAATTAAAGTTTTTGCTTCGGTATGATTTTCTTCTATAGAAGCATCCTTCTTTTTAGCGGCAGTTTTTGTGCTACTGCTATCGCTTTTTTCATAAGCCTTTGCAGACAATTCGGGAATATTATTAGCACCATAAGAGGATATATTGTCTTTTACATTATTTAAAATCTGAAGATATTCTTTAGCGTCAACCGCATCATCATTTATAATAGATTTTATATTTGAATCCAGTGACAAATAAAACCTCGGTCTAATATGAAAAAGCGCTATACTCAGCTTTGCAGGACCTATATGAGGTAATCGCTTAACCTCATCAAACAACCTTTCAAAATCGGTTTCATATACACCTGAACCGTCAGAATCGGCATATTTCAATGCTATCTCGAAAAAGTCCCATAATGTATCGAAGCAGGTATCATCCTTTCGCTTATGTGAAAACTCATAAAAACAGAATTTACTGTAATTTTGTATAGGTATACCATCCAAATCAACAGGTACATCGGACTTAATATCAAACACTTCCTTATAACCCTTACATCTTTCTATACGGTTAGGAACACTAAGCTTACCAAAATTAAAAAGCGAAAAAACAGTAAAGGGATCTATATTGTTTATATTATCGTTATCTTTTTCAATTTTGGGTAAATTATGTTCAATATTATTAAACATAGTTTTGACCTTGGAAATAAGTGCAGATCTGTCATTCTTGTACTCAAGCAACTTATCCGCAAGCTCTTCATAGAAGGGTATCCAGCTAAAACTCATAATCGCACCTCAAAAATAACATTTTAAACATTATATCATAATATTTGACATAATTCAACTAATTTTTGAGATTAACGAAAGATGAAATAAGGCATAGCAATTTTTAGTACAATATTCGTCTTTGACACTATGCATCAAGTGAAATAAGGCATATTTCACGCCAAAGGATATTACACAAATTTCGCATTAAAAAAAGCGTTCCGAAGAACGCTTTTTTCTGCGAAAGACGGGCAAAAAGGTGCGTAAATATAGGTAAAAACGAAGAAAAGGTGCGCTGCTTCACGGCTCAATTATCTATACTGCAAATAGTCAATAAACCGTTTCACTGCAAGTGAGGCGGTTTTCTTATCTCTTAATGCAAGTCCGATATTGCGATATACCGGAACATCAAGTTCTTTGGCTATAATTTTGTACGGTACACGCTTTAAGATCAGTTCGGGAAGTATCGCAATACCGAGACCACTTTCCACCATAGACATTACCGCATAGTCATCCCAAGTGGTAAATTTCACATTGGGGGTTAAATTGTTGCGTTCAAAGATTTCCGAAATTTCCGCCTTTGCACCCTTTTCAAGCAGCATAAACGGTTCATCGCAAAGAGCAGTTACAGGAAACTTTTTGCTATCCTTTAGTGGATGATTTTCGGGGATGATC
>SVTI01000109.1 GCA_015063855.1 Oscillospiraceae bacterium | reverse complement strand
TGAAAGAATACAGTTAAAAACAAAACTGACTCCGCTTGAAAAACGAAGTCAGTATGTTGCTTAAAATTTAATATTTAAACTACCATAGTTCCTTTTTTGTGGTGTCTGTACAAATTGGGGCAGTTCACCTATTCGATGGTTCCTTTCTTTTTTGACTGTTTTTAAACAACCGCTTTTATTACAATATCTTATAACCGCCTTTGAAACGAATCGCCATTCCCTTTCTGCTGCTATCGATAATATTCTTAAATCGCTCATCACATGGGTATTTCATATTTCAATATGATTATTTGCCGTCACCACATTCGATTATTTTAAAGCTCTCACCATCAAACATATAATCAAGGTGAAGCTGTGTACCATGCCATGAAATAAGGATCGTTCCTGAATAAACCTCATAAGTTCCACTGAAATCGTATGCATACCTACTTTGCAATATTCGATTAGTTTGGCATATCAATTATAGTACAAAACGAATTTTTGTCAATATATATCATAAATCACTTAATATAATATTCATCCAATATTCAGGACTAATAAAACCGACCTTGCACGAAGGTCGGTTTTGTGATTATCATGTTTTAAGTCCCGAGAACTGTGTCATATAGAGATTATAGTATTCTCCCTTTAATTCAAGCAGCTCGTCGTGGTTTCCGCATTCCGCTATCTTACCGTCGGCAAGAACGATAATTCTGTCGGCATCGCGGATGGTGGACAGACGGTGGGCGATAATAAGGCTCGTTCTTCCCTCCATAAGCCTCTGCATTGCACTCTGTATCTGAACCTCAGTTCGGGTATCTACGCTTGAAGTAGCCTCGTCTAAAATAAGGATCTTAGGATCGAGAAGCACTGCTCTTGCAATAGAGAGAAGCTGTCTTTGTCCCTGACTGAGATTAGAGCCCGATTCTGTGAGCTTAGTCTCTCTGCCCTCGGGCAATCTCTCTACAAATACATCTGCATTGGCATTTTCGAGTGCGACTGTTACCTCTTCATCCGTAGCATCTCTTCTGCCGTACTTGACGTTGTTTTCGATGGTATCCGAGAAGAGTACGGTATCCTGAAGAACTATACCTATGCTTCGTCTGAGGCTGTCCTTGGTAAGTGTATTGATATTTTCACCGTCAAGAAGTATCTCACCCGAATCGATATCATAAAATCTGGTCAGAAGGTTTACTATAGTGGTCTTGCCCGAGCCTGTCTTACCCACAATGGCAATCTTCTCACCCGCCTTTACCTCAAGGCTGAAATCACGAAGGACGGGCTCATCCTTTTTATAAGCAAAATAAACCTCACGAAAACTGATATTACCCTTGACATCTCCAACGGACAAGGGCTTTGCCTTCTCTGCATTCTCAGGCTCTGCTTCCATTATCTCAAAGACTCTCTCTGCACCTGCAATGGCATTAATGATCTGTGAATACTGATTACCTATCTCGTTTATAGGTCTGGAGAACTGCTTGGTATAGAGGATAAACGCCTGAATTACACCGATGGATATCTCTCCCTTAACTACGAAATAGCCGCCTGCTACAGCTACCATAAGATAACCGATATTACCTATCATATTCATCATCGGACCCATAATACCGCCGAAGAAGTTGGCACGGATGGCGTTACGCTTATATTCTTGATTAATCTCGTTAAACCTTTCCTTAGCCTTGCCCTCTCTGCCGTAGGCAACGACCGTCTTATAGCCGGTTACCATCTCCTCAACGTGAGAGTTAAGTCCTCCTAAAATTCTCTGCTGACGTACAAAGTACTTTCTCATTATCTTTGACATAAAGGTGGTACAAAGTATGGTCATGGGAATGGATACAAGAGCAACGAGGGTCATCTTACGGCTGTATATAAGCATCACGCTAAGAGTACCTATAAGGGTAACCACCGCTGAAAAGAGCGATCCTATAGACATGGAGACCGTGTTGGAAACGTTCTCAACGTCGTTTGTCATACGGCTCATAATATCACCGTGCTTGTGGGTATCGGTAAAGCGTATCGGCAGATATACTATCTTTGAGAAGAGATCGCGGCGCATGGTATGGACTGTCTTCTGAGAAAGCTTCGCCGCATACAAGCCCTGAAAATAGGTAAGTACCGAATTTATTACGTAGGTTATACCTAAAACTATAAGTATTCGAACAAGCTTTGATCCCTCACCGTGGGTGATGGCATCTATAGCCTTACCCTGTAATGCAGGGGCACAGAGATTGATAAGCGAGGAAAGTATCATAACAACGAGAAGCGTCAGCACAAGATACTTACTCTTACCGATATAGGCTATAAGCTTCTTTAAGGTCGCACCCATATGCTTGGGTTTTTCCTTAAACATAACGGGTCCCGGACCTCGTCTGCCTCCCGGACCACCCGGGCCGGGTCTTACTTGAGGTGCATTAGCGGAGCGTGCCGCCTCATGCTCACGTAGCAGCTTCATTTCTTCCTCGCGGGAAAGCTTCTTATTCTGCGGCAACGCTGACACCCCCCTTCAGCTGAGAATCATAAATGTCTCTGTATATCTCGCTTGTTTCGAGCAGCTCGTTATGAGGTGCGCAGGCTACGATCTGACCCTTATCGATTATGGCAATTCTGTCGGCTGTCATAACCGATGCAACACGCTGGGCTATCATAATTATGGTAGTGTCCTTTAATTCACTTCGGAGTGCAGAGCGTAGCTTAGCCTCGGTCTTGATATCAAGTGCAGAGGTGCTGTCATCAAATATAATTATCTCAGGCTTACGAAGTATCGCTCTGGCAATAGATATTCTCTGCTTCTGTCCTCCTGAAAGTGATGTACCCTTTTCGTCAATATACGTGTCGTAACCGTCTGCAAAATCGGTGATAAATTCGTCGGCGCAGGCTATCTCTGCCGCGTGACGAACATCTTCCTCTGTAGCGTCCTCGCGTCCCCAGCGTATATTTTCGGAGACCGTTCCTGCAAAAAGCTCACTCTTCTGCAGCACGTAAGCTACCTTGGAGCGAAGATTCTCAAGCTCGTAATCACGCACGTCCACACCGTCAACCTTGACCGATCCCTCATTCACGTCATAGAAGCGCTGGATCAAATTTACAAGGGAGGTCTTTCCCGAGCCTGTAGCACCGAGTATAGCTATATACTCGCCCTTATTTACCTTAAGATCAACTCCGGAAAGCACCGGTCTTCCCTTGGTACCGGGGTATCTGAATACTACATTTTCAAATTCCACACTGCCTTCCCTGCTCTCGACCTTAACTTCACCACTGACAACGGCAGGCTCACATTCAAGGATCTCTCTAATTCGTGCGGCAGAAGCGGAGGCTCTTGAAATACTTTGGAACACCATGGAGATCATCATAAGCGACATCATGATCTGTGTGATATAGTTGACAGCTGCCATGATCTTACCTACCTCAATAAGTCCTGCCTCTGCGCGGAGATTACCGATAAAGATCACCGCAACAACGGTCATATTAAGAACTATTGACATAACAGGTGCAAGACGGGCAATAAGGGTCTGTACCTTTAAATTAGTATCGCGAAGCTCGGAGTTGGCATAGTCAAAGCGTTCCTTCTCATGCTCCTCGCTTACGTAAGCCTTGACCACTCTTGCACCGTTAACGTTCTCCTGCATTACCGAGTTTACCGAATCAAGCTTGGTCTGAACCTGTGTAAAGAGGGGACGCGCCCTTCTCATGATGATAAGCACAGCCAGTATCTCTATCGGAAGAGAAACAAGGAGCACAAGTCCAAAGCTGACATCAAGGGATATCGCCATGATAAGTCCGCCCACAAAAAGCATGGGGGAACGTACAAAATTACGAAGCACCATAGCTACAAAGTCCTGAACCATGGTAATATCATTGGTTAGTCTTGTTACAAGTGAACCCGTGGTAAATTTATCGGTCTGCTGTATAGAAAGACTCATTACCCTTTCAAATACGTCTCTTCGGAGATCACAGCCAAAGCTCTGTGCGGCATAGTTTGAAAAGAATGCGGCAAGAGTACCGAAGATGCCGCCCAAAAGAGCAAAGAGTATCATCCGAAAGCCTAACGTCCACACTATATCGAGATCTCCCGCAACTATACCCTTATCCACTATATTAGACATTACCGTAGGCAATGTCAGATCCATCAGAACCTCACCCACCATGGTGAGGGGTGCCAGTATCGCAAAGGGCAGATAAGGCTTTAAATATTTAATTAATCGTATTCTTTTGTTATCAGTCATTTGCTATATTCTCTCTAACTCTGTAAAGTAAAACACAAAGGGTATTGATTTCCTCCTCGGTAAATCCCTTGGTTGCAAGATTATTAAGTCCTCTGATTATCGATTTTGACTTCTCGTCAAAATTCTTACCCTTCTCGGTCAGGTAAACTCTGGTCTTGCGCTTGTCGTCCTTATCACTTCTTCGTAATATATATCCCTCATCCTCCAGCTTTTGCAGGGCTACACTCGCTGTAGGAGGTGTTATATGTACCAGATTAGCCAACTCAAGCTGTGTTCGTCCATCCTTTCGGGCAAGGTGGAAAAGTATCTCTCTGTAGCTTCCCTGAAGAGAGCACTCTTCACGTGTATTCTCTCTCAAAAATGCGCCAAATATCTTCGCTACCTCATTACAAAGCATAAGCGGTGTAGGCTTATGCGCTATCGGGTCCTTTCTGATCTTAAATCCGTCGGCAAATACTACCTCTCCCTTTTCATTGATCGTCAACGGGGGACGTCGACGTTTTCTTTCTTCATAATCTAACATTTCCTTTGTCATAGCACCCTCCATAATAATTAGTTTTCTAACTAATTATAACAAAAAAAGAAAAGCCGTCAAGACTTTTCTTTTTCATTTAAAGTTTTATTTACAAACAGTTAGATATCTAACTATCTACGCCTTCAAAGTTAAAATCGGGAATAAAACTCTCACCTACAGATTCACCGCTTTGTACAAAGGCGTTCTCCATACCAAGCTCTGCGGCATAATCACACAGACTTCTGTATTCCGAGTCGCTTACCCTTCTGTTAAGCTCAGGATAGTCCCTGACGTGAGGTAAGGGCGTATACTGACTCATAATACTGTAATACAGCTCGTTACCGTAACGCTCAAAAAGACGTTTAAGTGCTATCTTGGAAGCTAAAACCTTTCCCGGAAGGAGGAGATGTCGAATAATGACTCCTCTACGCATTATATTGTCAGTAATAATACAACGCGGCTGCTGACGTTTCATTTCATCGATTGCTGCCATTGCAGTATCGGGATAATCCTTTGCTCTCGAATAT
>SVTI01000108.1 GCA_015063855.1 Oscillospiraceae bacterium | reverse complement strand
GAACCGTCAGCGTGAATACGAACTGCTATATCACAATTATTATCATTAGCCAACTCTGCCCTGCCTATATTACTGAGCGTTGCATTTTCATCCGTTCTTGTCATGAAAACGGTAGCTCCCTGCTCCACCAGTAATGACTCAAGCATAAGGGCAACCTTAAGATTAAACTCAGCCTCAGATTGATAAGAACCCGATGTACCGGATACAAAGGCAGGCTTGGTCTGAGACGATCCGGGCCCTATAGCCTCCTGATAACTCTGCGAGAAGCTTCCGTGACCTGCATCAACGCAGATATTTCTTCCCGAAAGAGGAAGTGCTTCGGTATCATCAACTGAAGGCTTATCGTTAATTACTGCATCAGTTTTTTCGGATTCGGTCACTTCTTCGATAATCTCTTCAGTCATTTCCGTCTCTTCCTTTATTTCTTTTGTGACATCCGAGGGTTCATCGGTCTTCAGAGTGTAAGTGTCCGATTCAAAAGCCTCCTCGGCTTCATCTAAGGAATTACTCTGCTTCTCGTTTTTTACCGCAGTACAGGATAACAGCGAGAAAGCAAGTATTAAGGATAATAATATCGATGTAATTCGTTTCATAAGCTACCAGGTTATCTCCTTGGGTCTTAAGGGATCCCATACCTCTTCTGTATCAAAGAGGTATAAGTATTTATCGTGTCTGTTACGAAGAGCATAGCCGTCAAGCGACTTTCTGTCCATAAATACACTCTTACCGTCAGGCTCGTATGCAAGATATGCGGGAACACCTACGCCGCAGAAAATACGGAAGCCCTGTTCATAGAGATAATCGTGAGTCTCTCCTTCACGTATAAAAGCACCGTAGGGCCATACCATTATCTGCGTATCTCCGATAATGGGTGTGACCTCCTCAAGCCAATTATCGGTATCCTCCTTATTGTAACCAAAGGAGCAATTAGGCATATTTGCATGACCGTAGCTGTGGCTGGCGAATGTCCAACCCTCTTCACGCAATGCTGCGGCAATTTTCACAGCCTGTGCAATTTCAGTATCTCGGTCTGTCGGCTCACCGGGATAGGGATTACTCTGCGTTCTGTAGCCAAAGAGTCCGTCAAAGCCTGTATGACACAGCGTTCCTCTCGCTCCTCTGAAGGTGAAATCGGGATGGTTGCGAACAAAGCTCTCGAGCAAGGGAAATATCTCGTTTTCATAAGATATTACCTCAGTACCGTCTGCATGCTTTGTATAGGTACATACTCTGCCGTTATCGTCAAGAATAAGCTTATCAACCATTCCTGTTCCTGCTTTACGGGAATCGTAGGTAACGTCATCTATAGAGAATACAAGCGGTTTCTTTCCCTTGGGAAGATAGAGCTTGGCAAGGGATACACTGCCGTCATCCTCGGTTTCCACCAAAGAATTAATATCGATGAGGATATAACCCTTATCATAGAGCGAATTAAAGATATTTATAAACTCGTGGGGTGTTATGCAGTCCTCATCAAGAGCTGCCGTCATCTTGGGACTGTTATAGCAAAGCTCGGGAAACGCTATAAGACAGTGGGTAAAAACATGCTCGACTTCACCGTTATAAAGAACGGTATCGGTCTGGAAAAGCTCATAATCATCGATCCTCGAAAGCTCTGATGAAAGAAATTCTGAATCTCCGTGTTTAGAAATAAGTGTATTAACGTATTCCCTTGCACCGCTTAAATCATATTTACACAAAAATTCATTAACACCAAGAGCTATCTGTTCTTCACTCATATCCATCGGCTCAAGGACGTCTATGACTTCATCGTGAGAGTCGGTGATATTATCGGTATCGGTAATATCATCTTTAAGAGTATCCGATGGGGCAGGATCATTCTTATTATTTTTAACTTTCTCTGTAACATCAGAATCGATATTATCAGAATTTTTCTCGTTAGTTCTACATGAAGCTGCCGATAAAAGCATAATCAGCGATATAAATATCGCTGTTATACGTAAAAACTTATTTACCATGTTATCTCCTTGGGTCTTAAGGGATCCCATACCTCTTCTGTATCAAAGAGGTACATATATTTTTCACGTCTGTTACGAAGCGCGTAGCCGTCAAGCGACTTTCTGTCCATAAATACACTCTTACCGTCAGGCTCGTATGCAAGATATGCGGGAACACCTACGCCGCAGAATATACGGAATCCCTTATTATAGAGATAATCATGGGACTCACCGCTTCTGATATGGTTACCGTAGGGCCAAACCATTATCATGGTTTCGCCAACTATCGGAACGACTTCGTTTACCCAGTAGTCGGTATCTTCCTTAACGTAATTGTAAGAGCAATCACCCATCTGAGCATGACCGTAGCTGTGGCTGGCAAAGGTCCAGCCCTCATTTCTAAGTGCCTCGGCAACCTTCTTAGCCGCCTCGATCTCATCCTCACGGTTTACGTTCTCACCCTCTAAGGGAGTGCTCTGTGTTCTGTAGCCGAACACGCCGTCAAAGCCTGTATGGCAGAGGGTACCTCTCGCTCCTCTGAAGGTAAAATCGGGATGCTCACGAACAAAGGTCTCAAGTAACGGGAATATCTCGTTCTCGTAGGAGATCTCCTCGGTACCGTCCGAATGCTTGGTATAAGTACACACTCTTCCCTTTTCGTCAACTATAAGCTTATCCACCATGCCCGTGCTTGCCTTACGCGAATCATAGGTCACGTCATCAATAGAGAACACAAGGGGCTTTTTGCCCTTAGGGATATAGAGATCGGCAAGAGAAACGCTTCCGTCAGCATTTCCGTTAACAAGTATATTAATATCTATAAGGATGTAATCCTTCTCATAAAGAGCGTTAAAAATCTTTAAGAATTCAGAAGGGGTTATACAGTCCTCATCAAGTGCCGCCGTCATCTCGGGGCTCTGGTAACAAAGCTCGGGATATGCTATAAGACAGTGTGTAAATACGTGCTCAACGGGGCCTGTGTAGAGTACGGTATCGTTTTGGAAGCTGTCATACTCGTCGATTCTTTCAAGCTCATCGGCGAAGAAATCCGACTTATCAAGCTTGGAAATAAAGCCGTTGATATATTCACGAGCCTCCTCGATCTGATATCTGCAGAGATAATCGTTCACAGCCATCTTGATCTGGGGACGGTAATCCTGTTCTATCTTATTAGCCTCGTTCATAGCGGTCTTATAGTTAAGCTTATCCTTCGAGGAGACAGAGAGAAATCCGGAAAGAGCCGCTGCCATGTCACCGTTAACCTTACTGCTCTTAGCCTCAGCAAATTTGGTTCTGCCGTTTTCTATCTCCAATACGACCGCATATTCGTTTTTACACAGCTTTTTCAATCCCTTAAGCTGAGAGAAAGCATTATTGATATTTGTAGCCTGAGCAAAGGTAAGCTTACCCTCGGCGTATTCGTCAAAGGTTTTTTTAACCTTATCCTCCGCAAGCCTTTTAACGTCAGACCAATGTTCGTCAAGCTCCTTTTCGCGGGAGTTCAGCACAACATCAGGATCGTCAAGAGCTCTTTTGTACAAGCCTTCAACCACTTTATTATAAGCGGTTACAGAATTTTTAAATGATCTTGATATCGAAAAAATGCAGAGACCAAGCATTATAACGACCGCAAGCCCAAAGCAAATGATCCTGGTCATTCTTTTTGAGTCGTTTCTCTGTCTTTGTCTGTATTCAAGCCTTGCTTTATCTGCATCAAGTAGGGTGTAGCTGTTATTGGGTGAGGAATTCATAAAATTCTCCTTAATTCATACTTATACATATTAATGATAACAAAGCTGTCGACTTTTGTCAATGAATAAATCATATTTTTTCTTTTTTATTTTAAACCGATTGAAATTGCATAAAATATATGCTATAATAAACTTATTGAAAGGAGTGTTAATACTATGAAAAGCATTAATATCGGCAATAACGGATTTACGGCATCCGAGCTCATTCTCGGTTGCATGAGAATAAATAAACTCAACGTGGATGAGGCAAAGCATCTTATCACTTATGCCTATGAAAGCGGCATCGACATGTTCGACCATTCTGATATATACGCAGGAGGTCTCTGTGAAGAGCTCTTCGGTATGGCATTAAAAGAGCTTCCCAATTTAAGAGAAAAGATCAAGATACAGTCTAAGTGCGGAATCGTGCATAACGGCAACGGTAAAATAGTAGCTTTTGATTTTTCAAGTGAGCATATTATAAAATCTGTTGAGACCTCTCTTAAAAGAATGGGCATCGACTACCTTGATTCCCTTCTGCTCCACCGTCCCGATACACTTATGGAACCTGAAGAGGTAGCAAAGGCTTTTGATTACCTTGAAGAAAAGGGTATGGTAAAGAATTTCGGTGTTTCCAATCAGAATCCGGGACAGATAGAGCTCCTCAAGACCTGCGTTCGTCAGCCTCTTACCATGAATCAGATGCAGTTAAGCATCACAGATTGCGGAATGATAGCACAGGGACTTAATACCAATATGTCCAATAAGCTCTCATATATGCATGATGCAGGTGTACTTGAATATTCAAGAATAAACAAGATGACCATTCAGGCATGGTCTCCCTTCCAGTTCGGCTTCTTTGAAGGCACCTTCATCGACAACCCCGAATTTCCCGAGCTTAATGCAAAGCTTCAGGAGATCGGTGACCGCTTCGGTGTTGCCAAGACCGCTGTTGCAACCGCTTGGATACTTCGCCACCCCGCAAAGATGCAGGTTCTTGTAGGTACTACTAACGTGCGCCACCTTGAAGAGATATTAGGCTGTCAGAAGGTTGAGCTTACCCGCGAGGATTGGTACGATATTTACAGAAGCGCGGGACATACCTTGCCGTAAGCGAATTTAAATGCAAAGTACAAAATCGTTTTTCCACTCATTAAATAATTAATAACCGTAAAATAATCATGCAGAGAACGAAAATCAATTCGTTCTCTGTTTTTTGTATAACAGAATGACTAATTACAAGCAGGGTTTCACCCTGCACCCATATGCTTCGGGTTTGGAGTTACCGTTAATCGATTTTTCAATGCCCGAAATAAGCATATCTACAAATTACAGTTTGAAGGGTTTCACCCTTCAGCGGGTAGCACCCGCGGGCAAGAATCGGGCTTGGAAGGGTTTCACCCTTCACCCGTATGCTTCGGGCTTGAAGTTAGTATTAATCGATTTTTCAATGCCCGAAATAAGCTAAGCGATAAATTAGCGGTTTATCGTGGAGTTCGCTGTGACAAAATGTCTTAAACAAACTAACGGAGAGCACTACACTAATAGCCTTCCCCAGCGGGGAAGGTGGCATTGGTGGAATTTTCTAAGCGCTTTCAAGCGGTTGGAAAATTCTACC
>SVTI01000012.1 GCA_015063855.1 Oscillospiraceae bacterium | reverse complement strand
AGTTTAGTGAATGTTACTGTATATGTATGACTTGCGTCATGTGTACAGGTATAAACGTCATAGCCATCCTCGGTACAATTCTCGTCCTTATGGTCTGTTACAACGTAGTTATGGCCGTGGGCGGGATCGACCTCGGGAGCTACAAGAAGCTCACCGCATCTGTTACAGTACTTACCCTCTGTCGAACCGTCCTCGGTACATGTGGGTGCTACAGCGGGAATTACTATCTCTTCATGGCCGAGTGCATCGGTATAGTCTGATACGTAGGTATCTCCGCATACTCCGCAAACATAGGTGGTATGACCGCCATCGGTACAGGTAGGATCTGTTACAGTCAATTCATACTGATGACCCTCTGCATCTACGGGATCTGCTGTGTAGCTGTCACCGCAGTCGGGACAGGTATATACTGAATATCCGTTTTCGGTACAGGTAGGAGGAACAACGTCTGTTAACTCATAGCTGTGTCCGTGGGCGGGAATAACATCGGTATATGTATGGTTTGAGTCATGTGTACAGGTATAAACGTCATAGCCGTCCTCTGTACAATTCTCGTCCTTATGGTCTGTTACAACGTAGTTATGACCGTGGGCATCAACTACTTCCTGTGCAACGAGAACTGTGCCGCATCTTTCACAGTGCTTACCCTCGGTAAGACCTGTTTCTTCACACTTGGGCGCTACTGCCTCGTCTGTTACTTCGATATGACCGAGACTTTCGATAGCTTCGGTATAGCTGTCTCCGCAGTTTGCACAAACATAGGTCATTTCACCGTCTTCTGTACATGAGGGAGATTCGGTAACAGTACCCGCATAATTATGCTCGCTGTAAACGGTAACGGTAACCTCGGTGGAATTACCCGCCTTATCGGTTACGGTAACGGTGTATTCGGTACCCTCGGGAGTTCCCTCGAGAACGTATTCGCTTACCTCTTCACCATTCACATATACCTTGTCGATATACTTTTCATCAACAGTAAAGCTTATCTCTTCCTCACCGCAATATATCTCGCCGTCAACGATACCGCCGATCACGGGAGCGGTCTTGTCGATAACTATTGTATCTGTTACAACTTCGGTTTCGTTGCCTGCATTATCTACAGCCTTTGCGGTTACGGTATATTCACCCTCTTCGGAAAGAACAGGCTTGCTTTCGGGATCGTAAATCCCCTCCTCAACTACCTTTGTGTCCTCATCGGTGATAATGTAATAGATCTCATCAATGCCTGTTTCGTTATCAAAGGCTTCAATTGTAATCTCAACGTCTGTGTTGGAATAATCGGTCTCACCGTCGGTAACATCAAATTCGGGATCTGTTGTTACGGTAACGGTGGGAGGAGTATTATCCTTGAGCATGGGAATAGCTCTTTCCTCTGTTGCATCACCTCTCTGACAATCTCTTCTTTCAAGACCGTCTGCAAAATATGTAGGCTCGGTTACTGTATACCAAGCACCCCAAAGGTGATCAAGAGCTCCAAGCTCGCTATCGGTATATGTATCACCACAACGATCACATACATAGGTGGTATATCCCGCCTCTGTACAGGTAGGAGGTGTTACTGTAGCTACATAATTATGTCCGAGTTTTTCTACAGGCTCGGTATAGGTATGACTTGTATCATTTGCACATACAAAAGTCTTCACACCGGCTTCGGTACAAGTAGGATCTTTTGTTACTGTTCCGTTGTCATAAGCATGACCGGTTGCGGGAATTACTTTATAAGAATTATAATCACATCTTGAGCAGGTCTGATATGCTTCCCAACCGTCTTCAAGACAAGTAGCAGACTTACCTGTATGATCAATATAATCATGTCCGAGCTTTTCTACAGGCTCTGTATAGGTATGTGTGGGATCGTTTGCACAAACAAAGGTCTTTACACCGGCTTCGGTGCAGGTAGGCTTTATCGTCACAGTTCCGTTATCATAAGCGTGTCCCGTTGCAGGAACGGCAACGGTATTTCTGGAGCACTCCTTACCGCACTGGGAAACTGTACAGTATGTTACTTCGTCATAGCTTCCGGGATTTGTACAATCGGGATCGACCTTGTTCTCGATAACTACAGCACCGGGAGTACATACGTGAGCACTCACCTTTTCCCACTTGGCATAGAGTGTGAACTTTGCAGTATGCGAAGCTCCGTCTATGGTATATTGACCATCTACCATCGGGACCTCGGTACCGGCAGTCGCCGCCTTTGAGGTATACCAGCCGAGGAAATAATAATTTGCACGTACGGGTACGGGAATTATTGTATCCTTATCATAGGTATGGGTTGCGGGAGCTAAGCCGTTGGGAAAATATGTAGCTGTATTAATGCTGCCGCTTGTAGTATTAAAGTTAAGATATGTAATTGCATAGGAATTGGGAGTCCAGTTTGCATAAAGCTTCACATCATGGGCATAGGTGTTAGCCGCAAGAGTGGTATTCACCTTAACTGTACAATCAGGATCGGTATACCAACCGTCGAAGGTATAACCTGTCTTTGTACCCTTGGTAAGCGTTTTTGCCGCATTGTATGTAAAGGTGGTGGGAAGAGATGCAAGATTATCGCCTGAATATGCCGCGCCACCCTTATCATAATACTCGATATTGTAGGTATTCACCACAACACGTGTATAAAGCTTTATTGCAGCAGTATAACCGTCACCTGCAAGCTCATTCATACCCTCTGCGGGTGTAGTACAAGCAGCATTTGTAAACCACTTGCCGCCCCAGGTCCAGCCTTCTCTTGTAACTGTGGGAAGCTCGGTTATCTGATCGTATGTATGGGTAGTCACATAGCCTTCGCTGAGCCATGCTTTTTCTGACGCAGTATCAAAGGCATTACTTGAAGTGCCTGTCGCCGCAGGAATATAATAGTAAGTTATCGTATAACTGTTGGGAGTCCAAAGAGCATAAAGAGTTTGGGGACCCTCTGTTGTAGCGGCCGCAAACTTTGTTACCTTTGTTCCCGAACAATCCTCTTCGAGGAACCAACCGCCAAAGGTATAACCGGTCTTTGTAACTGTGGGGAAGGTTATACCGTCATCATAGGTATAGCTGAGCTTAGCATCGGCAATTACCGTATCACCCGAATAGGGCTCACCGTTCTTATCAAGATAGGTGATGGGATAATAATCCTCGCTAAACTTAGCATAAAGCTTAATATTCGCAGTATATCCCTCACCGTCAAGAACGCTGAGTGCGCCCTCTGTAGGAGTGGTAAAGGCGGTATTTGTATACCAGCCCTCAAAGGTCCAGCCGAGCTTATATGCATCAATAAGAGTGGTATCTGTGCCGTAACTGTGTCCTGTTGCAGGAAGACCATTTGGGAAATACGCTGTTTTAGTGGTTATATTTGTACTTCCGTGATAATATGTGATAGTATAATCAACGGGAATCCACTTTGCATAAATCTTATAGCTTTCGTCAAGACTTGATTTGAAGTCTGTTGCTTCTATTGTGGTAATCGCAACTGTACATTCGGGATCGCTGTACCAACCACCAAAGGTATACATACCTGTCTTATTGGCAGCATTTACAAGATTTGTCTGAGTTCCGAAGGTATGTGTAACAGGCGCATTTGCACCGTGAGTTCCGGAAAATTCACTGCCGCCTTCATCGAAATATTCAATAGTATAGCTGTTATTTCGGGTTTCAAAATAATCGCAGTCTTCACGTTCGCAATCGCTTCTGCTTGTGCCGTCCTTTTGATCGATCCATTCACTCATATCATGACCCAAAGCACCAAGAACAGTTCCGTCAGGCTCATGATAATTATTTATGAAATCCTTATATTCGCTGTTAGCCTGACATGTCAAGCATACCTGACCGTCAAAGCCATCAGTGAGACAAGTGGGGGCAATATAAACATCCTCGAAATTATCAGCATTACATTCCCAATAACCGTCAAAGGTACCACTCTTGGTAAGTGCCCATGTTTCGGATACTGTACCGCCGTAATGCTCACCGTCTGCCCAAGGTCTTCCGAGCTCATCGCTGGGCTTTAATGACCAATAATAATCTGTGAGCGTCCAGCTTACAAATGTAAAGCCTTCTGCCTCTGCGTGAGGAACGTCACCCGCTTCAAGATCGTGGAGCATTGCATTATAATACTCAACGCCCTGGTCACCGCCGCCTTCGATATCAAAGGCAACATCATAGGAATAACTTCCCTTTGTAATAATACCCATTTTTGGATCGAAATTCATTTTATACTCATTACCGATCCAGATAGCTGTAAAATACACATCGCCGCAGGAGCCTGTGTTGTTACGGAAATAAGTATAATAAATATCCATAGGCTTCTTGTTCTGAAGGCTGGGAAGCCATCCGTTTGAAGGGATAGAACCGCTTGAATTCGTATATACCCAACCGGTAAATACATATCCGTTTCTTAAGATAATCTGTTCCTCCCAAGGGATAGCATCATAGATTGTTACTCCATAGGGAATATCATAGATTCTGTTCTGCGATACGCCGCCTTGGGTACAGTATTGGCTGGTACCCTCGTTGACGAACTTACCGCTGTTAAGCCTAAGGGTGATCCTATAGGTATCTTCCGCCGCCTCAGACCTAACCGACAATGCCGGGATCATCATACCCAAAAGCATTGTAAGAAAAAGGAATACCGAAAGTAATCTTTTGGATATTCCTATAGTTTTGCGTACTTCCATCATTCAAATCCTTTCTCTGTAAAAATTATATTTTAAGCTTTTCGGAAACTGCTTTATAGCATCATATCAAGTTCCTTCAAAAATCATGTCAGTATTTCCGAATGTACTTATGATTTATTATACCATAATATACAGAAATTAGCAATACCCTAATAACCAATAATAGAAAAAGAACCGTGAACGGTTCTTTTTGCAATAAATTATTAAATTACTAACCTTCAATATAAAGCGTATCTATCACCAATCTGCCGTGGTTATTTAAAGTAGCCACAACAGTAACGGGAGTTCCCTCCTCGGGAAGAACGGTACCCGTCTCAACATGGAAGCTCCACATGGGCTTGGTTCCGTCTTCTGTTGACTTATCATTTACAGAGTTTATTATAAGATTTGCCCCAATCTCACCGTAAAGCGCGATCTTATCATCCGCAAAGAGATCGAAATTATTGGCAAAATAGAACACCTGAACCTGCTCCGCAAGGGTGGGGCTCATTGTTGTAATGTCATACTTACAAAGTGCATCGTTATATTCGGAAACTACGGTAACATTTGCATTCTCGATCCACTTACCGTCAAGAGCGCTCTCATTTGCAGTAAACTTACCTGCAACTGTAACCTCGGATCCTACCTTGGGAAGAGTTGTGGGATCGGCAACGGTAAACTCCCACTGCCAGCCTGTCTTCGCTTCTTCGTTATCGTATCCCCATACATAATAACGATCAACATTGTAGAACTTATCGTAAAGAACGGTAAAGATACCTGTCTTTGTAAAATCGGTATTATCGTAAGAGGTATTCTTATCAATAAAAACAGCCTTGTACTGCGCTGCGTCATCTTCGCTTACAACCTTATTCACCTTGGACGCAGGAGTATCAACAACTTCATACTCTATTACGGGTACGTCTTCTGTATGGGTATGATCATGCTCGGGCGCATCAGTCTCGGCAGGCTCTGTTTCATTATCCTCGACGGTGGTGGTCTCGTCAACCTTCTGCGTTGTCTTAGCAGCATCCTTTTCGGACTCATCCTTTTTTTCCTCGGTTTTTGAGCATGCAACTGCACCCAAAAGACAAGCGAGACAAAGAAGAGAAACAATTAATTTTTTCATGGCAATCTCCTTTTGATTTTAATTTATTTTGTATATACCTTTTCAACAACAAAGTGTCCGTGCTCATCATACTTACCTATCACGGTAACAAAGGATCCCGCCTCAGGCAATTCCTCATCCGATGTAACGGGAATGGACCACGCCATATCCTCATATGGAGAGCTTAAAACACTTCCTTCGGTAAGCTTACCGTAAACACAGATGCTTTCATCCTCAAACTTAGACGGGTGGTTTATAATATTAGGCATCTGTACTCTTGCAGAGAGCGTAGGACTCATGGTAGTAAGATCGTATTTACAAGGAGAATCCTTATATTCGGACTCAACCTTAACGCTTGCATTCTCTATCCATTTTTTATCAAGAGCCTTTTCGTTTGCGACAAATTTACCGCTGACGGTTACCTCAGAGCCTGCCTTGGGAAGCTCTGACGGATCCTTGACAGAAAATTCCCACTGCCAGCCGCTTTCACGATCCTTATTTTCATAACCCCATACGTAATAACGCTCGGTATCGTTAAAAGCATCGTAAAGTATGGTAAAAATGCCTGTTTTAGTCATTTTCTTGTTATCATAGGCGGTATTATTCTCAAAGAATATTTCCTTGTACTGCACCGCCTCATCCTTATTTACAACATCATTAATTTTAGGTGCCTTCTTACCGCAGGCGACACAGAAAGCGATACAAACCAAGGACAATAAAATAAGTAAAAATCTCTTCATATCATCCCTCCTTATAAAAGTTATTATACTACTTTACATAAATAAAGTCAAGCACAAATTAAAGCCGACACTTCGTCGGCTTTAAGAGTATCTATCTTTCCTTTGCAGGCGATTCTCCGCCGTCAAGACTGTCTACGGTAGCATTAGTCAGATCAGTCAGGCTCTCAGCTCTTGAAACAACGTCGGGAATACGCTGAACATACCCCGTCACTTCGTTTACCGAGGCAACGGGATTAAAAAGAAATTCATCCCTTGAATAGTCGCAGGCATCCTGCTTTTTCTTATCTTTTTCCATAAAATAATTCTCCTTTTTTGGTTATTATAAGGAGAATTATATTTTTTATTCAATATCACTGTACAATATGCACTTTTTTATTTCGGAAAGCCCATAGCCCATACAGAGAGCGGAATACATCGCCGCACCCATTGCCGCTTCCTCCTTGTTTTCAAGAAGAGAAAGCTTCATACCGAACCTATCCCTGAGCAGCGATTGAAGAACCTTGTTCTTTCTTACACCGTTACCCGATGCCACAAGAATAGTACGATCCGATACGTCCGAGGCACTGTACATATCATACAGCTCATCCGCCATACCCTCAACGGTAGCCAATATCAAATTACCTGCGTCAAAATTATCGACAGACAATCCGCTGACGCTTCCTCGTATTTCGGGATTTTCACGTGTTCCCTTAAACAGAGGTGCAACCTTCAGCTTCCCTTTATTCTTGTTATAATATGCACATTCCGCAAGGGAATCCATTACCGCATACTGATTGCCATTATTGCCCAAAGCTCTTGCATAGCTTGCAAAAAAGCCCTCAAGCACCTCATAGGCATAGCCGCCGCAGAGAGCACAGCCGCAGATCAAATTCTTTTCTCCAATATAAGGACGTACCTCAAGGGGAGGATCCGCCTCCACACCGTCTGTTATCACCGACACCTGACTTCCCGTACCGTAATTAACAAGGACGGAAGCATCCTCATCGGCAACCGATCCGAAGACACTTGCCTGATTATCACCGAGAGCGGGACAGATATCTATACCTCTGTATTTACCCATAGGCTTATCCTCGGTCATGATACCGGGAAGAATACCGATATCAATTCCAAGCTTTAAAACAGCACTTCTGTCAAAGTCTTTTTTATCAATATCATAAAGACCGAAGCTCGCCGCAACCGAGGGATGACATATAGGCTTATTTCTTCCCGACAAGCTCATAACAAGATAATCCATGATACTGCATATCGAGACAGCAGTATCGGGAACGAGAGAATTTACAGAGTTATAATAATGGGTAACAAGTCCGTAGCCGCTTGCCGCAGCCCTGCCGCTTACTGAGGTTATATACTCTGCGTAGCTGACAGCCCCCATCATTTCGTTACCTCTGCCGTCCTGCCATGTGTAGAGAGGAGAGCAGGCTCTTCCCTCCTTGTCGGTATAAAGTATACCGTGCATCTGGCCGGTAAAGCCTATCGAAGAAATTTCCGGGTATTTATCAAGAATAGAATCAAGGAGCTGTATCGCAAGAGAAAGAATCCTATCTGCATCCTGTATCCTTTCAAAGCTCTTGTCGGATATAAGTGCAGCCCTATGCTCACGGGTAAATGCTTCTATCTGCTTCCCGTTTGTAATATCAAGCACTACCGCCGAGAGGGTGGTAGTGCCGATATCTATTCCGCAGGTAATAAAACTATTCATTTTATTTATCCTTTTTTATTCTTTCGTTTAGCAAATATGATTGCAAGGAGTGCCGCAAGGTATACTATAATTATACCGATGGAAACAATGGCAGTATACTCTCCCTTTGCGGCAAAGCTGATTATAAGAAGCATCGGGGCACCAAAGACTATACCAAACGAGCTTCCGTAAACAAGGTTGTCGGAGGCGGGAGTCTTCATCTCGGGATCAATCTCACGCAGGAGTAAAACTCCTGAGCTTATGGTACCTGTCAGCATACCATACATAGAGAAGAAGCCTTCATTTTCATAGCCCTTGTAAATTTTGTTACATACCCATTTAAGGTAAGCAAATGTAACTATTCCGCCTAAGATCGCCATAATTCCAAAGGGAAGCCAATAGCCGGAAAGATCCTCAAAATTAATACTTGCAATGCCCGAGACTATCATAAGATCAAAGGCAAGACCCGAAATACGGCTGAGCAGGTAATTATTTTGATACTGCTGATTCATTACCTTGAATCTGCGAAGATTCTTCATAATGCTTCGTACTGCTATGGCAAGGGCAGAACCGATAATAAAGTTAAATCCCCAGAGTAATGTAGAAACTGTTCCTGCAAGTCCCTCGGAAATGAGACCGAGCAATGCCGATACACCCCATATCAAAAGGAATGTAAACAAGTATATGAAGCAAACGAGTGCTATCTGCATACTGAACTTATCGATAGATTCAGATATCGGTATCTCGTTATGATCCTGGAAAGTATCAACGGTAACAGAGCCTGAAAGATATTCCTTATCCTTGATTCTCCTAAGCTTTCCCTTGCGTGCATATATATTGAGGAAAATAACACCTACAACACAGGCACAAAGATATCCTGCCGCCGAAAGCGAAAGTCCAAAGCTTCTGCCGCCCGCCATACCGAGAGCCTCATAGGTCGAGCCCACATTGTTTGCCTGACCGGGACCCTGTCCGTATGCCATGGGAAGAAGTATACCGCTTGCTTTAAAGAGATCGGGCATCATGGTGTATGCGAGGACAAGAGACACTACAAGACCTGTTATCGCCTGCATAAGATATGTACTGACTATAAGAGCACCGCTTTTTGCCGCAATACCCGGAGTAGATTCGTTCTGCTTCTCGGGTATACGAAGACTCATTGCTATAAATCCAAATGCCAATGCATGATATGTAAGCTTCTCAAGAAAGATAGGATCGACAAGTGTAGGAAATGCATACTTCAAGCCCAAAAGAATGAAGCCTGCCAATACCGCCGTAGGTATCAAAGAATTTCTGATAAATGCCAATTTCCTTCTTAAAATATTTGCAACCAATATTAATCCGGCAATAATACCGATCTGAATTATAGGGTTCCATAAAGATGTGTTTGCCTGTGAAAAATCCATAAATTACGCCCTCGCTGATTTACTTTGCTTTACAGCTTCTCTGTAATACTGCAAAAATTTATATGTACATACCCCCGTCGGGAGTAATATTTCATAGTATTCCTTATCCGACTCAAATACCAATGCGTGATTCCCGTGAATGGCAAGGTCGGTTATTCTGTCAAACTCAAACCGCCTTTGACCGAAGGAGATCGATTCTCTGTCCATTCTAAGTTCTGCTTCGCACAAAAGCTGCGAGCTTTCCTTATCAATTCTATAGAACCTGATACCTTCAGCAATATAGGGAATACCTTCCGAAGCATCCGTGGCAGTAAAGTCACATTGCCACTTAAAAAGCTCATAGACCGTTCTCTGATCACAGCCTGTCAGCATTGCATAATCGTCATATACGATCTCGTTTCCGCAATCTGTACAGATAAGCTTATCCCCCTGTGAAACGAGCTTATCGTATTTATGACACTTGGGACATATATATATGAGATTCTCAAGTCCCTTAGCCTTATTCTTACCCTTGTATTTTTCAGGACTCTCAAGTTGTCTCTTATAAGCATCCTCATAGAGGTCATGTTCGATAACAGCGGCAATTTCCTCGTTTGACATTTCGGCTAACCGCTCGGCGGTATACACACCTGCTATTCTGCCCTCTATCTTACCCTTTCTGGTTCCCTTCTCACTCCAGGCGGGACTGACAAAATATCCGCCTATAAGCTTATAGGTAACAAGAGCCGCCCCGGACTTCTTTATCATCTGCGCCGTAGCGGGAAGTATGGGACAGGTAACACCGTCCCAGGTCTTAACACCCTCTGCAAAGAGACAGACCCTTGCACCCTTACGCACCTTACGAAGAATATCAAGAACCGTAGATGTAGCCACAGTCGCCTTATATCTGATTATCGGTTCAAATCCAAACTTGAGAAGCTTGTACGGCCAGCCCCAACGGGTTATATGCTCGCTTGCCACAAGATACATCTGCTTCTTAAAGGATACCCCTACAAAAACAGGGTCAAAATCAGTACAATGGTTTGAGAGAACAATGTACTTTTCGGGCAGATCCTTTGGCTTATCATATTTATAGCCGAATTTAATCTTCAGAAAAACTGCCACAAGAGGACGGAAAAACGCCCAAAAAAACCTATGCTTTCTTGTCATACCATCACCATAAAATAATTAATTATAATAATTTTATCATAATTATAGAATATTGTCAAACAAAAAATCTCCCGATTTTACAATTTCGGGAGATTTTTATATCAAAAAGCTCTAAAGTATCGATTCTATTTTCTTTATTCTTGCTTCGGTCTTAGGATGACTTGACGAAAGCGCCGCAAAAAGACCCTTTGAACCTGATGAACCAAAGCTTGCCAACACCTGACACAACGCTCTTCCGTAACCGAGACGAACCGAATAGGCATCCGCCTCATACTCGTTTTTTCTGCTTGAATACATACACAGCCATACTCCTATCTGTGTCCATAGCCGCATAAGAAGTACCAGAACAACATCAGCAATAAGTTTTCCGCATATTCTGAATATACCGCCTATAAAGCCGCCGATATTACCGAAAAGAGAGGATATAAACTCAGCTATACCGAAGGAAATATTGGCAAACAGCCTTATTATCACAAAGAGTATGCTTACAATGAGATTTCCTACCGCTACAACAAGAATCGTATCGGTATCCTTATTTGCAAGATGACCCACCTCATGACCGAGCACAGCCTTAATATGCTCATCGTCATATTCAAGAAGTCCTCTCGTTACACAGACGGTCCTTCGTCCCGTTGCAAAAGCATTCGGAGCATCAGAATAGGATATATAAAGCTTGATTTTCTTCGGAAGCTCGGGATTATACTCCTTCGCCTTCAAATATACCTCATTAAACAACTCGGTAAGTCTATTCTTGATAATGGGATCCTTGATACGCTTACAGCCTGTCTGCAGACGGAGTATAAATTCACCTATGGGAGACAGAGCGATCATAAGAGAGATAAAATACACTCCCACACCTATAAACGCTCCCTCGGCAGAGGTAAATCCCGCGCTGAACAGGGCGGCTATAAGCGTTACATTCAACAGTATCCATATAAATACGCCTATCTTACTTTTCTTGAAAAGACTTCTTATAAAATCGAATATGTACATTACTACCTCCGATATGCTGATATCATAAGTATATCATCAATCAGAAAAAATGCAAGTATTTTTTCAATATATAGGAAATTATCTATCTTGTGTGAATTGTTCGCAATGCAGAAACAGGTAAAATTCGGTACGTCGGGCGGTATTAATCACCGTATATTACAGCAATAAGGCTTCGGTCAGATGAGACGTAGACTATCTGATCACCGCCGAGGACTCCCTCTGTATAGAAATTGATCTTCCACATATCCTCACTCTCATCGTAGCCCACAGCCACTCTGTCATAGTTTGTCTTGACACGCTTGTGGGCTTCGAGTATAGCCTCACGGGCAGTAGATATATTAGGGATCTTCTCGTGCATATCCACATTGATCATTTCTACCATACCCTCATGATCCGCCATATCCTCAGTATAGGAGTATTCTGTCACCTCCTGAGCAAAGATATGTACAATGCTTACACCCTCCTCATAGAGATAAGCATGGTCGCCTTCAAGCACTATGTCAAGATAGCGTGTGATCTCACCCGGCATATCCTGCTTAATAACGGCAACACCCTCATCATTCAGGACAAAGGAGACCGCACCCGCCTCGGTAATAAACATATCACGGTAATCCTTGTCGCCGTCTGTAACATTCAGATAGAAGGAATAGAGTCCCGAGGTAGGGCCGACGGTAATGGAAATGGCTTCCTTCACACCGTCATTGTCGATATCCGACTCGATATAATCTATTACGGGGGTAAGTGTAGGCTTGGGGCTGAACACCGCACCGTCGGCAACGGGAGGCTCGGGATTACCGTTTGATGAATACTTATACCTCGGCATCGGTGAGGAACGCTTGGCATCAAATATATAATCCTCGCCCTTACGCTCAAAATAATAGACATTCTCACCGTCATCGGTACGAAGTATCAGCTCATTTCCTGTCTTTTCATATTTTCCCGAACAAAGATAGCTCGAGAACATACTGTAGGTGAACTGAAAGCGCCCGTCCGATTCGGAGAGAGAAATAGTCGGCTTCAGTATCTCCTCGGGAGATTCACTGCAGGTGTATGCCTCGGTAATTGCCGCAAGAATTGCGTTGGTGTTGGGATCATGATAGACATAATCCACATCACGGTAGGCTTTTGGGGCAGTTGATACTGTTGACTTCACCTTATATAACCAACGGATCTGCGAATCGTCGGGATTTTTGGGTTCGTTTCTTCCCATACCGTGATAACCGCAGCCGATGTAGATAGTTCCGTCCTTCTGAAGCAGAAGGATATGCAATGCCTTTGTATAACCGTTAGAGGTAGAATAAAGCTCCCACATCTTTTCGTTGTTGTTCTTGATCTCTTCAATACCCTCAAAGTAACCGTTGTCAAATCGGGAATCGAACTTTTCCTCGGTCATTTCGCATTCGCTCATAATACCGTAGCGGATATAACCCTCCTCATCCTCGACATAAAGACACATATCACTTCCGATAAGATAAACGGGAGCACCTTCCACGGTTTGTACAAAGGAATATGCCCCTGACTCCGCTGTCAGCTCTGTCGCCCTCAGCTCAAGATCCTCATAGCCTATTCCCGTATCATATTCCACCTTAAGCTCTTCAACATCCTTCTTTAAGGGATCGGTAAGGAAAAAGACCGCAAGGGCAATACAGGCAATAAGAGCGACAATAATTATCCAGAATGCCGGCTTCTTATAGTTGAGAACCGATCTGATCCTTCCCTTGACCCCGGTTTCTCCAAAGGCAACGGGGCAGGCAGACACAAGCCTTTGCTTGGCGGAGCAATTTATCAAAGCGGTGGAATAGCTCTTTTTTGCCTCCTCACCCATCTCGGAGATAACCTTTTCGTCGCAGGCAAGCTCGATATCACGGCAAAGAAGAATATATCCAAGCCATATAAGAGGATTGAACCAATAAACACTTAACAGTATAAATCCGATCGGCTTCCACCAATGATCCTTTCTTCTGATATGTGCTCTCTCATGGGCAATAACATAATGCTTGTCGCACTCATCTATACTTGAGGGAAGATATATTTTAGGTCTTATAATTCCGAAAATGAAGGGAGATGATATTCTGTCGCAGAGAAATATTCCCTTCTCCTCCTCAACACCCTCCGCAACGGATCGGGATATCCTTACAGAGCTGACAACTGCGTATACAAGCATAACACCAATACCGCAAAGCCATACAGCACTCGCTATATCAACGGCGCTGTAGCTGACCTCTGTCTCCTCGGGCATCGGGGTGGGAGCAGTTACGTTCACCGTTGTATCGGTGACATCGAGAGTGGTATTCAGGGCAAAGATGCCTGTATACGCACCCACGGGCTCGGCATAAACTATCTCCTCGGCAATAGGCTCGGTCTCGGGAACAAGACTGAATACACTCTCGATCGAGTAGGGTATCATCAATCGTAATGCTACGATCCCCCACAGAATACAGCGTATCCATTTAGGAGAACGTCTCAGCAGCAAACGAAGTATCAACACCACAAGCACGATGATACCTGCGGTTATACTCATGTTGAGAAGCTGCAAAAATATCTGTGACATATTATTTCACCTCGTATTCATCCACCATGCGGCGAAGCTCGGCAATCTCCTCGGGCTTTAATTCCTTTCGCTTTGTGAATGCGGCAAGAAATGCGGGAAGCGAACCCTCAAAGGTTTCCTCCACAAATCTTTCGCTCTGCATAGAATAGAATTCCTCTCTTGAGATCAAGGAGCTGACTATTCCCTTTTCATTTTTGAATATTCCCTTTTCGCAAAGTCTTTTCAGTACCGTATATGAGGTAGTCTTTTTCCAATTAAGAGCTTCCTCCGCCCTTTTTGCTATCATAGCGGCACTTATCGGCTCATTTGACCATATAATATCGGCAAATTTAGATTCATTTGTACCCATTTGTAACTCACTCATTATTTATACCTCCTCATTCTACATCTTGTAGAACAACTATATTCTACACCATGTAGAACGATTTGTCAATAGAAAAATAAAAACTCGCGAAAAAAATCCGCGAGTTTTTTGAAGTGAGCCTTTTATTTATTCTCCGCAATATACCTTGCCACATGAACTCCGCTTGCAGAGGCATGAGACAGCGAATGTGTTATACCGCTGCAGTCACCTATAACAAAGAGCCCCTTATGGAGGGTCTCAAGATGCTCGTCAAGGGATACCTCCATATTATAAAATTTAACCTCAACTCCGTAGAGCAGAGTATCATCGTTAGCAGTACCGGGTGCTATCTTATCAAGCGTATAGATCATCTCTATAATACCGTCAAGTATACGCTTGGGCATAACAAGGCTGAGATCACCGGGGGTGGCAGCCAAAGTAGGAGTGGTGAATGACTCCTGAATCCTTGAATGTGTGGAACGCTTACCTGCAACAAGATCACCGAATCGCTGTACTATGACACCTCCACCCAGCATATTTGAGAGCTTCGCTATACTCTCACCGTAGCCGTTAGAGTCCTCAAAGGGATCGGAAAAATGCTTTGCCACAAGCAGAGCGAAATTGGTATTCTCGGTCTGCAGGGCAGGATCCTCATAGCTGTGACCATTCACCGTAACAATACCGTTGGTATTCTCATTAACAACAGCACCTCGGGGGTTCATACAGAAGGTACGTACAAGGTCGTTATACTTCTCTGTACGGTAAACTATCTTACTCTCATACAGCTCGTCTGTGAGATGAGAAAATACCTCCGCAGGCAATTCAACACGCACACCTATATCAACACGGTTACTCTTGGTAGGTATGCCCATATCGTGACATACACCCTCCATCCATTTACTTCCGCTTCTGCCGCCCGAAATAATGCACTTGGGAGCCTCGTATACCTCTTCCTTTTCGGTTGTAACCTTATAACCCTCATCGGTCTTCTCTACCTTCACCGCAGGGCAATTGAAGATAAAATTCACATGATCCTTCATATAATTATAGAGGTTCTCAAGAACTACATAGTTTATATCCGTTCCGAGATGGCGTACAGATGCATCCAGAAGATGCAGACGGTTCTGTAGGCAAAGCTTCTTTATAGAAGAGTTCGCGGTGGTGTAGAGCTTAGTTCCCTCTCCGCCGAAGGCAAGATTTATACCGTCAACATAATGCATAAGCTCAAGGGCCGCTTCCTTACCGATATACTCATAAAGCGTACCGCCAAACTGATTTGTAATATTATACTTACCGTCAGAGAAGGCACCCGCACCGCCAAAGCCATTCATGATAGAACAGGGCTTACAGCCGATACAGCTCTTTATCCTCTTGCCATCGATGGGACATTTTCTCTTATGAAGGGGATTGCCTGCCTCCAATACGGTTATATTAAGATCGGGGCAGAGCTTCATAAGCTCATAAGCGGAAAATATTCCTCCCGGGCCTGCGCCGATTATCAAAACATCGCTTTTCATCATAATGTTCCTTTCGTTATGTCATACAAATTTATTATATCATATTTTTTTGTTTTTGTAAAGTAAAAGATATTTTTATTACCCCTTGATTTATTTGTCGATTTTTGGTATACTAAATTGTAATTTAAAAAATTCAGGAGAATAAATATGGGATATTTAACAGGTAAGACAGCCATAATTACAGGTGCCGGACGTGCGACCCTATCCGACGGACGTTGCGGTTCTATCGGCTACGGTATCGCTACTGCATACGCCAAGGAAGGTGCAAACCTTGTCATCACAGGACGTAATGTAAAGAAATTAGAGGATGCCAAGGAAGAGCTCGAGAGACTCTACGGTATCAAGGTGCTTATCCTCGCCGCTGATATCAACGCAGGTGCGGATAACGAGGCTATCGCAAAGGATGTTGCCGCAAAGACCATGGAGGCCTTCGGCAGAATAGACGTGCTTATCAACAACGCACAGGCTTCCGCTTCCGGTGTTACATTGGCAGATCATACAACAGAGCAGTTTGACCTCGCTATGTATTCCGGACTTTATGCAACCTTCTATTATATGAAGGCGTGCTACCCCTACCTCAAGGAGACAAGAGGTGCGGTAATCAACTTTGCATCCGGTGCAGGACTATTCGGAAACTACGGTCAGTGCGCTTATGCTGCTGCCAAGGAGGGCATCCGAGGTCTTACACGTGTTGCTGCAACAGAATGGGCTCCCGACGGAATCAACGTAAATATCATCTGTCCCATTGCATGGACAGCTCAGCTTGAAAACTTTGAGAAGGCTTATCCCGAGGCATTTAAGGCAAATGTTAAAATGCCTCCCGCAGGACACTTCGGCGATCCCGAGACCGAGATCGGCAGAGTTTGTGTTCAGCTTGCTCACCCCGACTTCAAGTATCTCACAGGCGAAACCCTCACCCTTGAGGGCGGTATGGGACTTCGTCCTTAAACCTGTAATGATATAGATTTGCAGAGCAAATCTGTGATATACACCCTTGGTGTATGATATAGGCTTCGCCTATGATATATTTTCTTCAAAAATATGTTAAAAAACACTCTGTTCAACTGCAACAGAGTGTTTTTTACCTTCATATACCCTTCTGGTATATATCATATTGCGTCAGCAATATATCATATTTCCTTTGGAAATATATCATTTTTCTAAAAGAAAAATATCATTGAAGGTTTATTTATGCATAAAATAGTCTCTGAACACCTCGATGTCAATATCAAGCAGCAGCATCAGCTTAATGAGGACAACTGCCCCGGGGAGCCTTTCGCCCTTCTCGATGCGCTGATACCATCGCACGGAAACACCGAGCTTCTGTGACAAATGAGCCTGGGTATACCCTGCCCTTTTTCTGCCACGATATATCTGCTCTGACAAATAATCGTTAAAATCCATATTTCCCCCATAATAGTGTACAAAAACAATACGAACCCATTGTTCGTATTCTACGTCTAATTTTACAAAATTTATAAACTTTTTGTCAAAAAAGGTATAATTTCAGTCTTTTCTGGTATAATGGACTTATGATATAATATACTCAAATAAATTTATGGAGGTATTCTGTGAAAATTGTAGTTTGTGATGACGACAGAGTCTTTGCTGACAAGCTTATCCGTGATATGCAATCGATCATTGCAAGGAATGAAAGCTTTTGCGACATGATCATCAGGTGCGAATACATATATCCTCCCGAAGCACTTCTCAGCTATGCCGAGAATACATATATAGATATTCTGTTCCTTGATATAAGCATGCCTGAAATCGACGGAATGAAGATTGCCCAGAGCTTCTATGACCTACATCCCGAAACGCTTATCATATTTATTACAAATTACAAGGAATATGTATTCTATTCTCTGCGCTTCAACCCCTTCCGTTATCTGAGGAAAACCAATCTTAACGATGAGCTTGAGGAGGCATTGACCTCGGCAGTAAAAAACCTTCTGTCCTCGGACAAATACATAACACTAATCAACAGAAACGATTGTACACAAATATCGGTTCACAGAGTGATATACATAGAAAAGCAAAAGGCAACAAACTACATAAAAATTCTATGCATAAACGAAGAATACCGTGACCGCCGAGGTATTAAGGAATTGATAGCAGATCTCGATCCTTCCCTGTTTATTCGTATCAATGTGGGAACGGTAATCAATATCAAGCATATCCATTCAATACGTGAGGATCATGTAGTGATGTCAAACAAGGAGTGTCTTCCCATAGCCAAAAAGTATTATACTGAGCTTAAGACAAAATATATCAAATTTATGAGAGAACGTGAACGCTTCTCGGAATAAGGGAGAGATCATGAATTATCCTATCGAATACTTAGCAAATTTTATCGACGCCCTCGCCGGAGTATGGTTTGTATTCCGATTTAATAACGGATCTGTAAATAACAAGAAAAGTATTATCGGTTTTGTTCTGAGTGTTTTATCCATTCTGACACTGTCAAACTATTTTACCCATTATACACATTTTTCAGAGTACCACGTGGTTATCATGACACTGATGCTCTACGGCTTCGCATTCAGCATTAAAAATAAAAGAATAGTTGCAAAGATTCTCTCCCCGTTGATATATATGCTGACATTGATAATAGTAAATACACTGATCTTATATGTATATTCACTGTTTTCACCCAACAAATTTGACGAAATCGTCTTCGCTTCATCGTTTCATAGATACATATATATTTTCTTGTGCAAAATTGCGATGATATCTGTCCTCATGATAATAAACCGTATATTTGTTATACGGGAACGCTTTTCTTTAATCGATTTATTCCTTTATCTGGTTTTCCCTGCCGGTACTGTATTAACTCTTTACATTTTTCTGATGTTTGGAATCGAATATGATATAAGCCGATATTCTGTTGCCGTTATCACGGTAATATGCGTATTGTTTATAAGTAATTTTACAGTTCTTATACTATTCAAAAAATCAATGCATAATGCCTCTGCCAAGCATGAGCTTGAGCTGATAAACAACCGTCGAGAATTAGAGGAAGAACGTTACCGTGAGCTTGGAAATGTCTATTCCCGTTTACGTGTTACACGTCATGATATCCGTGAGCATCTTATGTATATCAATTGTTTGATGGAAGAACACAAGTATGACGAGGTCAATAAATACATTTCGGACAAGCAATCCGAATTAGAAAAGACAAAGCGCTTCTATCACACGGGAAACCGCATGGCTGACTTCATTCTCGATTCCAAGGTGACACAGAACGAGGATATCAAATTTGAAATATCGGGAGCATTGGATAACCTTGAAGGTATTGATGATCTCGATCTGACCTCCCTTCTCGGCAATATGCTGAACAACGCTATTGAAGGTGTGCAAGACTCCGCCGAAAAACGAATTGAGATAGTCTTTCGTATGCAAGGCGAATATCAGAATATCACCTGTAAAAACACTATCAACGGATCGGTACTTTCCAAAAATCCCGATTTGAAATCATCAAAGAAGGATACCCTCAACCACGGCTTCGGTATCAAGAGTATCAAAAACACCGTTGAAAAATACAACGGCATGATAGAATTCTATGAGGACAACGGTATGTTCTGTGTTCATTGTGCGTTGCCGTTGCAGGCGCCGGCCCGCAACGAATGATATGTTGTAAAGCCGATAATTACCGTTTCTTTACCTCCGAAATGAAGAAAACGATAAATTATAGTTTATCGTTGAGTTTGCTGTGACAAAACGTCTTAAAATAAGCAATGAGTTTGCACAAAACCGCGCCTCCCTTGTCTAAAGGGAGGGGGACCGCAGCCCAACATCTTGTTGGGCGGTAAGCGGTGGAGGGATACTCTTAAAATAATGTAGATATATAATTGTTTGTTATTTATATCCCCTCACCACTCCGTGGTCCCCTCCCCTTTAGCCAAGGGGCGCTTTAGTATCAGTAAACTTTTCGTTTAATGCTTTACATTTTCATTAGTTTAAACTCACCGATAAACTATAATTTAGCTAACAGTTTTCTGAGACGAAATATAAAGTGGCAAGCGAGGAAAACAAACGAACTCGTAGGGGATGGCGACTCGACATCCCTAAAATAATAAGTTATGAATAAAGGATAATTTAAAGAAATAAATTGTCGGTTTAATGGCTTGAAATATAGTTATTTGTATATTTAATTCTCAAGGGACGTCGAGTCGCCGTCCCCTACGGGTCTACTGCAAATCCTTTATTTCGGGCATTGAATTAACGATACTTTCAAACTCCAAGCCCGAAGAGCAGGGTGAAGGGCAAAGCCCTTCAAACTGTAATTTAAAAGTAATAATATAAAAAAGCGCCGCCGGGCGCACCGAATCCCGCTCCCTTTCTTGGTGCAAACAACTCACACGAAATGAAGCAATTTCCTATAAATAAAAAAACAGAGAATGATGGTGTATAAAGTTACACCGAAATCATTCTCTGTACTTTTTTTATCAACAAATACAAGCCGTTAAGGTTCCAGACTTCTTCTTAATGCTTCGTCAATCAAACCTTTTCGGGGGAAATCCCTTCCCTTTCGTAGGAAACAAAGGCATTTTGCCGTCATTTATTTCTTCAGCCGCAGAGGAAATATAACGCTTCGCCTGAGTGGAGAAAAGACGGTAATATTCACCCTTCTTCGCCATAAGCTCCTCATGGTTACCCTGTTCTATGAGCTCACCTTCAGACAGCACCAGTATTTTTGATGCTACGGTGGCGCTGGAGAGACGGTGGGAAACGAATATTGTAGTCTTGTCCTTTCTCAGCTTATCAAACTGACTGAACACCTCCTGCTCTGCTATCGCATCGAGAGAAGCGGTAGGCTCATCGAGGATAAGAATATCCGAATCGCTGTAGAAGGCTCTGGCTATAGAGAGCTTCTGCCACTGTCCGATCGATAGCTCAATACCGTCAGATTCAAAATATCTCATAAGGGGAGTATCGTACTTTTGGGGCAGCTGCTCGATATACTCATCGGCATTACTTGCACCCGCCGCCTTTACTACCTCGCTGTCAACTATTCCCTTCTCTATATTACCGAAGGCTATATTCTCTTTAACGCTTACCGCATACTTTCCGAAGTCCTGGAATATGATACCGTACATCTTATAGAGCTCGTCCACGTCATACTCACGTATATCATGACCGTCAAGCAGTATAACACCCTCGGTAGGATCGTAAAGGCGTGTAAGAAGCTTGATAAGTGTGGTCTTGCCTGCACCGTTGAGGCCGACCATAACAACGGTATCTCCCGGCTCTATGGTAAGATTGATGTTTTTCAGCACGTCACGGCTTGTACCGGGATATCTGAAGGAAACGTCGCGAAGCTCGAGGGTATGTCCGCAATGCCGCTTTAAGGGTGCAGGCTCGGCAAGAATAGACGTTATAGTCTTTTTCTCATTCATAAAGACTATCAGATTATCTATAAAGAGCGAGCCTTCATATACCTGGGATATCACGTTGACAAGGGTAGTAACACCGCTTGAAATAGACGTAAGTGCGCCCGTATAAAGCGAATAATCACCTATCTGCCCATTTCCTTTATACACATTGTATGCAATATAGAAGAACAAGCCGCAATTTACAACCGTTGTAAAGAGGGTCATACCTACATTCCATACACCCTCTCCCACGATAAGCTTCTTCAATCCCTTGAAATAGCTTTTAAAAACTCCGTTATATCTATCGACGAAGGTATCCGAGAGACCGAAGAGCTTGACCTCCTTAACGAGATCCTTATTGACCTGAACCTCTGAATAATATGCCATCTGTCTTCTGTCCTTGGAGCGATGGCGCATATATTGGAAATTCTTCTTTTTATATACGAAAGTAATTATCGCACTCGGTACCGATATCACTATAACGATAAGGGGTGCAAAGGGGGATATAGCTATAAGTATCAGAATATAGCTCACTATACTGATGATATTCGATACCAGACTGAAGGTGGAGTTGAGAATATGTATCGGACGCATACCTGCCTCGCGATTGGCATTCTCCAGCTTCTCATAAAACTCGGGCATATCGTATCTGGCAAGGTCGATCTCCTTAGCCTTCTTCATGATCTTGACCTTAACGTGATTGGTTACGACCTCACCCGATATGCTCGTTATCATACCGCTTACCGCATTTACAAGCCTTGTAAAGAAAAGATATCCAAACTGCAAAGCTAAAGGTACTATGATCAGCTTTGCAAGCTCAGCCTCACTCAGTTCTCTGCTGCCTGTAAAAAGAGAGGAAAGCGAATTAAGAAGATTTGCCGATATATATGAGCCGACAACAGGCATAACACCGTTGAATACAGCCATAAATATCATAACAAAGAGCAGAATGGGCTTTGCCTCCCATACCAATCCGAATATATAGAAAAGTCTCTTGAAAAATCCGCCCAAAACCTTTTTTAAATAAGGAAGCACCTCAGAAGGCTTGGTGGGTTTCTTTGGCTTAAGCCCGTCATTTATCTCCCACGGAGGTCTTCCCATTCCCATACCGGGACCCATAACAATCACCTCATAATAGTTTGATATCTAATTATATCAAACTATTATCTCTATTTCAATAGCTTTATATAAGGATTAGAAAGCCTAATTAAAATTTGGTGATTATGTATAAGGATAATTAATTAAGCATAGAAATCATGATTTCCGATAGTAAACATATATTTTTTGTTATTTACTATCCAGTTGCTTTGTGCTATTCTCGGATTAAGAAAATACAGGATCTTGTCCGACCTTGAGAAGCCGTCAAGACACGCCTTTGCGGCAAGTACACTTTCCTCGGAGGGAGTGTTATATATGGTACCATTGGCACTTGGGGTAAACTGTACTCCGTATTTCGTATCGAATATTACACCTTTTACCGTCGAGGGATACTGTGGATCGGCAACACGGTTAAGCACGACGTTACCTACGGCACACTTCCCCATAAAGCTCTCGCCTCCGCTTTCCGCCTGAATGATGCGGGAAAGCCAATACAGATCTTCACTGTTATAATAGCTTGTCCCATGTGTCAGAGCAGCGCCGCCACCGCTGACAACAACGCTGTCTGTAGAAGGCTCCCATACAGCCCTTGCACCAACAGCCTCGGCAAGAACGGTCACCGGGGCATATACCCGTCCATCCCTGCTTGTATTGATACCGTCACGCATAAGGACTCTGTCATTTGCAACAGAATAATATCTGCCGAGATATACGTCAAGGTCAAGTCCGTTTCCGCTTATATTCGCTACCTTACTACCTTGGTCCCACTCTACGTCATATCCGCCGTAAAGCTCGGCAAACCGTCTCACCGAGGTATACGAGATACCGTTTTCTGCATAGCAGTCAAGGTAGTTACCGTTTACATTAAGAGTCAGAGCATTGGCGGGAACACAGGTTACCGCCATCAGCGATACAACTGTTATAATCAACATAGCAAGTCTTTTTCCGAACATAAAAATACCTCCTTTTCTGTTCGCATAGTATTTGTCTCCGTTATTTAACGGATATACTATTCTAACATTAAAAGGAGGTCGAAATCAAATGTAATATATGGGTTGGAATATTTTTCGAAATACAGGGTCAGAGCAAAGGTGCTATAATTCGCAGAAAGCTCTGTCCCAATCTGACGAAAACATTACGCTTGATATCGTTTTTTGTTATCTCGCGACAGAGAGTCAGAGTATCGAGAAAATCCCTTTTCATCTCATCAACGGCAGAGGAGGAAAAGATAAGCTCACCACACTCATAATGAAGATAAAGGCTTCTGAAATCAAAATTTGCAGTACCTATGGTCGCGGTATCGTCATCGCTTATGACTATCTTTGAATGAATAAAGCCGGGAGTATATTCATAAACACGTACTCCTGCGGAAATCAGCGATTGATAGTAAGAGCGGGTAGCCATGTGGACAAGCTTTTTATCAGGTATCTCCGGTGTTATGATACGGATATCAACGCCGCTTTTTGCCGCCAGCATCAAGGCTGACAGCATACTGTCATCAACAATGAAATAGGGTGTCTCGATATACACGTAATCCTTGGCATTGTTTATTATCTGCATATATACGTGCTCACAGACGTTCTCATCGTCATTTGGAGCATCAGCATAGGGAAGATAATATCCGTCATCATAGCTTCCTTTGGGAATATCGCAGATATAATCGTTATAGTTCTCATATATCATATTCGTTGCGGTCCAAAGGTGCATAAACATTACAACAAAGCTACGAACAGCCTCTCCTCTGACGATTGCAGCACAATCCTTCCAATAGCCGAAGCGCTCCTTCTCATTGATATATTCATCCGCAAGATTGATACCGCCCGTTATCGCTGTCTTACCGTCTATAATAACTATCTTTCGGTGGTCACGGTTATTCTGAAGAGATGACCAGAAGGGTCTGAATCGGTTAAATACCGTCACCTTTATTCCCTTCTCCTTTAAATCATTCTCAAAGCCCTTTGGGAGTCCGGTCATACAGCCCATATCGTCGTACATAAGACGAACCTCAACACCCGCCTTCACCTTATCGCAGAGAATGGCAAAAGTCTCATCCCACACACGCCCCTGAGAGAGAATAAAAAACTCAAGAAAGATATATTTTTCCGCCTTTTTCAACTCCTCGAGGAATACGGGGAAAAAGGTCTCGCCCGGTGAAAGATATTGGGTCCGGCTGTTGGTATATATAGGATAACCGGCATATCTTGTAAGATAATTCACCTTCGGCGCATGTCTTAGGTTATTCTTAATAAAGCCATTCACGACCTCCTCGTTTACGGGAAGATAGCTCTTTGCCTCCATATCCGTCTTACGTGCATATTTACGGAACCGTCCCGATCTGGTCTGCCAGTTAAGGACAAGATACATAAGTCCCCCGAAAAGAGGTATCGACAGCATAGTTATTATCCATACTATCTTATAAGCGGGCTTATCCCGTCTGTTTACCACGTATAATACTATAAAAAGACTCAGTAAATACAGAGCTACAAAGACAAGAGTTGTTCCCTTAAAGAGTATCAGTCCAAGCAGAAAGGCTGCCTGAAGCAACAATAAAAAGGTTATTATAAACTGCCGACCGAATAATACTCCCAGTAATTTCTTCATTACTTTTTCTCCCTTCATAGTATATAACGCCCGAATAAAGCTTCGGGCGTTAAGGTCATTTTATAATAGTATTATTTATCCGAGCCGTTAGCGATATTCTCATCAATGGAAGATGAGAAATCAAGCATGGTGGATAAAATATAATTGCTCACATACATTCCCTTGGTAGTAAAAGCATAGCCTACTGCGGTCTTCTCCATAAATCCGTTTTCAATATATACAGGAAGAAGATCCGAGAACATCATCTCAAAATCTACACCGAATACACGCTCAAATTCCACGAGATTGATACCCTGCTTGAGTCTGAGACTGAGCATGATATACTCACCTACCCTTTCCTCGGGATTGATGGTATAGTTCTCGTCTGTGAGCTTTCTGTCATCATCAAGATCCTTAAGGGTGGAAATGAATGCATTTACATCCTTGATAAAAGAAAAACGTGTATTTATGAAATATGAATGTGCGCCTGTACCTAAGCCGAGATATTCACTGCAGGTCCAATATTTAAGATTATGAACACATTCCTTACCCTTCTTTGCAAAATTGCTGATCTCATACTGATCGTAACCGTGGGAGGAAAGATATTCTATAGCGTATTCGTACATTCTGTACTCCTCGTCCTCATCGGGAAGCACAAGGGAATCTCCCATCTTGCCAAAGGGGGTATTTTCCTCGATCTTAAGGTTATAGAGGGAGATATGCTCGGGATCAAGAGCCACTATCTTTTCAAGAGTGGTACAGAAGCTGTCAAAGGTCTGCTCGGGTATACCGTACATAATATCAACATTGATGTTTTCAAAACCTGCCTTACGAACCGTTCTGAAACATTCCTCAAATTCCTCATAATTATGAATTCTTGAGAGTGCCTTAAGCTCGTTATCACAAGCTGACTGAGCACCGATGCTGATACGGTTAACGCCTGCCTTATAAAGCTTCCTTAACTGAGGAAGCTTAACCGTAGCGGGGTTTACCTCCATTGTAAACTCAGCATTAACGCTTACGTTGAATTTTTCGTATACACAATCGATAAACTCATGCATATACTTTGCGGGAATAATAGAGGGGGTACCTCCGCCGAAAAAGATACTGTCTATTGCATAAGGCTCAGCCGCTGTAGCATAGTCGTTACACTGAAGCATGAGCGCATCTATATAATCGCTTATACGTTCGTGATCCGTGATCGAATAGAAATCACAGTAAGCACACTTGTGCAAGCAAAAGGGAAAATGTACATATAATCCTAATCTCTTCATCATCCGTCTCCTATTCGTCAAGCTTAAGCACTGCCATAAACGCCTCGGGCGTTACCTCAACAGAGCCTAACTTACGCATCTTCTTTTTACCCTCCTTCTGCTTCTCGAGCAGCTTCTTCTTACGGGTAATATCACCACCATAGCATTTTGCAAGTACGTCCTTACGAAGCGCCTTAACAGTCTCGCGGGCTATAACCTTACCGCCGATTGCCGCCTGTACGGGAACCTCAAAGAGCTGACGCGGTATGTTTTCCTTAAGCTTCTCTGCGATCTTACGTGCTCTGCCGTATGCCTTGTCCACGTGAACTATAAAGGAGAGGGCATCCACGATCTCTCCGTTGAGGAGAATGTCCAGCTTGACAAGCTTGCTGGGCTTATGACCGATAAGCTCATAGTCAAGGGAGGCATACCCCTTACTTCTGCTTTTAAGAGCATCAAAGAAATCATATACGATCTCATTAAGAGGAAGCTCATAATGAAGCTCTGTTCTGGTCTCGTCAAGGTACTTCATATCGTGGAAGATACCTCGTCTGTCCTGGCAGAGATCCATAATACCTCCGACGTAATCAACGGGGGTAATTATATTTGCCTTGACCATAGGCTCAGCCGATTCGGCTATTTCTGCCACATCGGGATAGTTGGTAGGATTATCTATATAGAGAATCTCGCCGTCGGTCTTGGTTATCTTATAAATAACGCTGGGCGCGGTGGTAATAAGATCGAGATTAAACTCTCTCTCGAGTCTTTCCTGAATAATCTCCATATGAAGAAGTCCGAGAAAGCCGCATCTGAAGCCGAAGCCGAGAGCAGCAGAGGTTTCGGGCTCAAAGAGCAGGGATGCATCGTTTAACTGAAGCTTCTCAAGAGCATCACGAAGATCGTCGTACTTCGCTCCGTCTGCAGGATATATACCCGAATAAACCATGGGAAGAGCCTTCTTAAAGCCGGGAAGCGGCTCTGAAATACCGTTCTGCGCGGTGGTGATGGTATCACCTACACGGGTATCACGTACGTTCTTGATGCTGGCTGTAATATAACCAACCTCACCCGCAGAAAGCTCCTGAGTCTTCTGAAGCCCGAAGGGTGCCATATAACCGACCTCTATAACGTCAAACTCAGCACCTGTATTCATCATTCGGATACGCTGACCCGCTCTCAGTTTGCCATCGAAAATACGGACGTATACCACGACTCCGAGATAGGGATCGTAGTAAGAATCGAATATAAGCGCCTTAAGAGGTGCATCCTCATCTCCCTTGGGAGCAGGAATATCTGTAACCACCTTCTTAAGCACATCGGTGATATTAACACCGGTCTTCGCGGATATAGCAGGACAATCCTCTGCGAGAATACCGAGAATGTCCTCTATCTCTGAACGCACACGCTCAACGTCTGCGGCAGGAAGATCTATTTTATTGATGACGGGAACTATCTCAAGATCCGCATCTATGGCAAGATAAGCATTTCCAAGGGTCTGTGCCTCTACACCCTGAGATGCGTCAACAACGAGAAGCGCACCGTCGCAGGCATTAAGCGAACGGCTTACCTCATAGTTAAAGTCAACGTGACCGGGGGTATCTATAAGGTTAAGCGAATATATCTCTCCATCCTCAGCCTTATACTGCATATTAACGGCTCTTGCCTTTATGGTAATACCTCTTTCCCTCTCCAGATCCATATTGTCAAGAACCTGTTCCTCCATCTCACGGCTGGTGAGGGTTTCGGTGTTCTCAAGCAATCTGTCTGCAAGGGTAGACTTACCGTGGTCAATATGTGCGATGATCGAAAAATTTCTGATCCTCTTCTGTCTGTCTGACATTTGGGACTCCTTTAAGCATAATTAGATTAATTATAATATATCATTATAACTTATAATGCTATGTATGTCAATGAAATTTTTCATTTTTACTGCAACATTAATATTATAATATATTAAATAAATTATAAATAAACGAAGCAGAGGATAAAATACCCTCTGCTTTCAAAAACTATTTAATTAATTCGGGGAAAAGATCACCAAGCTCAAAGTCACCGAAGCTGTCGGTAAGATACTTGTCCGGCTCTTCAATGAACATCTTTTTGAACACCTCAAGATAGGTTATCTTAAGATAGTTGTCTATTTCATAATAGATATCGCCGAATTTTTTCTTTTTATAGAACTCACTCTTATAGCAAAGCTCAAGCACTGCCTCATAGCTTATCTTACCGATGAAGAGGTCCTTAAGCTCAGTAGAACCCGGCATCTTATGTACCACATCGGTAATCTCCTTGGGAAGAGTCTCATTGAATACCTTCTTATGGTATTCCTTCTTTCTCTCTCCGATCTTTACCGCGTTTTCGCAGGTCCTCATATACTCCTTACGCATATACGGATACTCGGTATTAACTCCGAAGTAGTTCATCATAATACCGTTCTTCTTAATAACGATATACGTTGCCATATCATAAACGGTACGGTAGGGACGGAAATGCAGACCCTTGAAATATCTTTTGAAGAAATTCTTTCTGTTATAATCGAAAATACTCTTTCTCTGATGCCAGGGATGATACATTTCAAAGTTGAGTACCTGGTCAGCCGATTCACCGAGAATAATATTCTCCACCCCATGCTCGCGAACTAACTTTGCAAGCTCGTACTGAAGGAATATACCTCTCTCATACATAGAGCCCTCAAGAGCATAAACTATCTCGGGGAACTTATCAAGGCTGGCACCGCCGATACGCTTGGTGTGAAGATCTATATTACCGTAATATGCACAGATCTTCTCGGCATCGGGAATTTCATTCTGTCCGGTCTCACCGCCGATACAGAAGCCGTCGATACGGTTATCGAGCATCTTATTAAGATTATGAATAATGAAATTAGAGTCATAGCCCGAAGAAACGGTGGTAGCCATCTTATCATGCAGACAAGCTCTTACCTGATCTTCGATAACCTTATTATAGATATCGCTCGTTATCTCGCGCTTGGGATTAGGCTCTTTTTTATATTTCTTGATGGTATGGCTTCGTGCTGCTACGTCAACGGCTAAATAACCCTTACCCGGCATCTTGTATATAGTCTCGATAAGACTCTTATTGTCAGCGCTGTATCCACGAAGGATAAACTGCTTTACCGATTCCTTATTCATGCGCCATTCTCTCTTCTCGCTTGTCACTATATTGCGAAGAGAATTGGTGATATACATCCTCTCACCGTTGCTGTAATAGAATATAGCCTGCTGAGAGCCGAAGAAATCCTGAAATACAAAGGCCTTATGCTTACGGTAGTCAAATACCATAACGGTATAAATACCGTCAAGCTTGCAGCTTATATCCTCAGAGCATTCAAGATAAAGAGCATGAACGCCCTCAGCAGTAAGTCTGCCGCCCTGTCTGTCATAGCAGTTACCGAGGAGTGCGACAGCTACGTCATCCTTGGTATAGAGCTTCTCTTCCCCGTTGAGGGCTTTTACAGCTCTATAGTCATTAAAATCAATTACAATACAAATATTGTTATCCATCATCCGCCTCTTATTTCGCACCCTTGAGCTCGGGAAGTATCTCTGTTATATCAAAGCCGCCGAATTCATCGGTAAGATACTTTTCTTTATTTTCAAGGAACATCTTCTTAAACACCTCAAGATAAACTATCTTAACGAGGTTATCAATACCGTAGAACTTATCCGCAAATTTCTTTTCCTCGTAGAATTCACTCTTACGGCAGAAGTCTTCGACCTCCTCAAAGGTTACCTCACCGATAAAGAGTTCCTTTAACTCTGTAGCACCGGGAACCTTTTTAATATGGTCAAGAACCTCCTTCGGAAGTTTATTGTGAATAACCTTCTTATGAAATTCCTTCTGTCTCTCGCCTATCTGAATGGAGTTCTCAGCCACACGGTAGATATCCTTACGCAGATATACATATTCGGGATTGACATCAAAATAGTTCATCATAATACCGTTCTTCTTTGACACGATATAGGATGCCATGCTGTAAACATCACGGAAGGGTCTGAAATGAAGTCCCTTAAATATTCTGCCGGGAAGCATCTTCCATGTGTATTTAAAGCGATCACGCGCCTCGTATACAGGGTGATACATCTGGAAGTTGAGCACCTGATCGGCACAGTCACCAAGCATAATATTCTTACAACCCGAAGCCGCTACAAGCTTTGCAAGTTCGTACTGAAGGAATATACCGCCCTCATATACCGCACCCTCAAGAACGTAGATGATCTCGGGAAGCATACTGAAGCTTGAACCGTTTACAAGCTTTGAATGGAAGGTTACATTATCGTAATAATCGCATATCTCCTTGGAATCGGGAACCTCGTTTCTGCCGATGGTACCGCCGATACAGAAGGTATCGATATTCATATCAAAATTCTGTGTAAGATTATAAAGTATAAAGTTGGAATCATATCCCGAGGAGATAGTAGAACCCTGGCTGTCGGTATGAGCGCAATCGACACACTGCTTCTTAACTACATTGAAGTAGTCCTCTTCGGTTACGGTCTCCTTTTTAGCCTTAACTCTCTTGATCTTTTTGAGCTTTACGCTCTCACCGTTAATAAAGAGGGCGTGCTTACCGTGGATCTTATTGATTCCCTCAATAAGAGTGCCGCTGTTGGGACAGAATCCCACCTTGATAAAGGTGTCAACGTTTTTGTAGTTGTATTTCCATTTTCTGTCGACATTTCTTACGATTGTCTTGAGTGAATTTGTAATATAGAGAATACCGTTATCGTTATAGTAATAAACAGCCTGATTGAAACCCATGTAGTCCTGGAATACATAACCCTTCTTGGCATTAAAATCAAAGATAAATGCAGTATATACGCCGTTGAGCTGTGTATTTACATCGGAGCTATGCTCTTTATAGAGCTCGTATACATTCTTTGCATCTATTCTCTTTCCTTCAAGGGAATAAACGTTACCGAGAGTAGCGACAGCAACATTATCTTCCCGATACACTCTCTGTTCACCGTACATGATATCAAGCTTGGAAAATTCCTTTAAATTGATCTTCAGACAGATATTGTTTTTCATAAATACCTCCGATTAAATTTCTTGTAACTATCTATAAAATTATATCATATTATCTGATAAATTGCAAGTATTATATTTTCCTTCGAGCACCCGTAAATTTCAACATTTTTTCCGATATTTGTTGACAAACAACATTTTCTTGTATATAATGTATCAAGAAGCTAAATATACGTCTTTGGGGCAGGGTGAAATTCCCTATCGGCGGTAAAGTCCGCGAGCGAAAGCAGATACGGTGTGATTCCGTAACCGACGGTATAGTCCGGATGAAAAAAGACATTATACTGTTCGTATTTATTACCCAAGGCGTGATTGCTTTGGGTATTTTGTTTTAAAGAGGAAAAAGCCATGCAGACAAACAGCAGAAAAAGAATAGTTTACCTTGCCAGAATCGCGATACTCGGCGCAGTTGCGGCTGTTCTTATGATCTTTGAATTTCCGTTACTTATAATCGCTCCCGCCTTTTACGAAATGGATTTCAGCGAGATACCCGTTCTGATCGGAGCTTTTTCGATGGGACCGATAGCAGGTATACTGACCGAGCTTATCAAGGTCGTACTCAACCTTGTCATAACCGGAACTTCCACCGCCTTTGTGGGTGAAATAGCCAACTTTCTCGTAGGCTGTGCACTTGTAGTACCTGCGGGGCTAATATACAAAAAATACCGTTCCAAATCGGGTGCACTGGTATCAATGCTTTGCGGTACGATATTTATGTCCTTGATAGCGTTTTTTCTCAACGCGTACTTCCTTATCCCCTTCTTTTCAAGGTTTTACGGACTTCCCCTTAATGCAATAGTTGCCATGGGCCACGAGATATTCCCTATTATTGATTCCGTTCCCGAGCTTGCGGCATTTTGTGTTGTACCTTTCAACTTCGTCAAGGGTCTGGCAGTTTCGGTAATAACCTTTCTTCTCTACAAGCATATACATAAATTGCTCAATAAGATACATTAAGAGCAAAAAGACAACCGTTTTGGTTGTCTTTTTGATTACAAATTATTCTTATAAAAATCAGCGATAAATGCCGCTGTTTCCTTGTTCTTGACAAGAGGAAGGAAACGGTCGATATAAGCCTTGAGCATAGTCTTATTTATAGGCTTGGGCTCATCGGAGAGATTGGAAAGGAAATTATCGTGACATATCTGCTTGCACTTCTCTTCACTTAAACCTATACCCTTAATATCGAAATCCCAGTAAGAGAACTCGTCCTCAGTAGAGAGGAAACGGGTAATAGTATTGATCATATCTCCGGGCTCACCCTGAAAATGGGTGGAGGTCATATCTGTACCAAGGATGATGCGGTTACTGTATTCGTTGAATATCTCCTTTGACTTTTCATGGTGACGGGTGAAGTTATCGTACATTTCTCTACCGGGGGTAATATCAAGCTTAAGATTGGGATATTTATCAAAGAGCTTTTTCGCTTCGTCAAGGTGATCCGAGAGGAAGAAGAAATGGGGGAATGTTATCTTAAGATTCGGGAACTTGGTAAGGGTCTGTCTAACCTCCTCGTAGATAGCCTCCTTGGTAAGGAATGTTCCGTCACCGTAGAACCAGCCCTCGATATGAGAAAACTCGGGGGCAAGATCATAATCCCAGAATGTCTCGGGATCGGCTACATGGGAGATAACTGCTACCTGATCATCCTCAAGATACTTATAGAAGCCGTCAAGCATGGGGTCACAGGTAGAAAGTGCGGTCATCTTACGGGTAGTGGGCTTATTCTCAAGCATCTTGATACCGTCAAAGCCCATCTCGATAAGCTCTCTTGCCTGAGCCTCAAAGTCATAATAGCCTTCGGGCGCCTCGGTAACAGGAAACTTAGGATATACCAGACCGCCGAGAGCATACACACCCTTGGGATCCATACACTTCATTATCGCTGCAAGGATGTTCTGTGTAGCATCATTCTCCATTGTCATATCAAGGTTATTAAGGCAGGCTACACATATAGCATCAAAGCCGTATTTTTCTTTATATTCAAAGAAGTACTCTACACACTTGTTGGTGTAAACATGAAGATGTCCGTCGATGATAGGTTTATTATATAATGACATTTTTGTTTCCTCACTTAATATATTCTTTATTCTTTTCTATATATTTGCCGTTCATGATATCCTCGCACCAATCACGGTTATCCATATACCATTTAACAGTCTTGGCTAATCCCTTCTCTATATCAACACAGGGTGTCCAACCAAGCTCACCTTTAATCTTATCACAACTCAGAGCATACCGCTTATCATGTCCGGGACGGTCTGTGATATGATCCACCAAAGCGGTTCTACCCACAGCTGAGACAAGCATATCTACCATTTCAAGATTGGTTACGGTATGCATACTACCTATATTATATATCTCACCCTCTCTGCCATGCTGAATTATCATATCAACTGCACGGCAATGATCCTCAACATACAACCAATCACGACATTGCAATCCGTTGCCGTATATTCCGATGGGCTTGTCATTCATGATATTATATATAATCAAGGGAATAAGCTTCTCGGGGAATTGCCCGGGTCCGTAATTATTGGAACAGCGGGAGACAGTCACGGGCAAGCCAAAGGTTCTGAAGTATGACAGAACAAGCATATCTGCACTTGCCTTGGAAGCAGAATATGGGCTGGAGGGACAAAGTGTATCACTCTCCACACTGAAATGGGGCGCATCCACATCACCGTAAACCTCGTCTGTGGATACCTGATGAAAGCGCGAAATCTTAAACTGCTTTGCCGCATCAAGAAGATTTGCAGTACCAAGCACATTTGTACTGACAAAGGCTGTGGGATAAAGAATAGATCTGTCCACATGACTCTCTGCCGCAAAATTTACGATAAAATCGGGCATATACCGTTCTGTCAGCTCAAAGACTCTTTCTCTGTCGCATATATCAGCATACTCAAAGGTAAACCTACACTTATCAAAGCCTGCAAAATTGCTTACATTACCTGCATAGGTAAGGCTGTCAAGACAGACAAGCTCTGCATCGGGGTAGTTATTAAGAATGTATGAAATAAAGTTAGAACCTATAAAACCTGCGCCTCCGGTTACAAGATATTTCATATACTCACCCCTTTGATTCTAAACTGATTATATTATAATATATTTTATATCAATTTGCAATATTTTGATAAAACTTTTAGACAAGATCGAAAAGCGGGCGTTGGTCTGACCGATGATCGGATTTGAACTATTTTAAAATCTTTTTCTTCAGTACCCGAATTGTAGTAAATTCCTATAATTTGAAAAAGGCATCCGTCATGGATGCCTTTTTCTTGGGAGTGGTAATTGATTTATCCCCTTTCCGATCCATATTGCGGTATTTATCACGGAAAAGAGATGATACACGAAATCTCATAACGTGCATCTGCAAACCAAATATATGGTTATTTTTGGTATTGCGATAACATTATACCATCCTCGCTTAATTTCGTCAAGATGTTTTTGGCATTTTTTGTTATTTTGTGAAATTTGTTGAACTTTTAAAATATATTATGTTTAATACTGACAATAAAAAATGTCGAATCGGCAAGTTGCCGCACCCAATTTCGCTCGTATCTACGTTGAAAACAACTCACACGAAACAAAACAATTTCCAATAATAAAAAAGCGCCGCCGGGCGCACCGAATTTCGCCCATTTCTGAAGTGCGAACAACTCACACGAAATGAAGTAATTTCCTATATATTCAAAAAATCAGACCCGCTATGAGGTCTGATTTTTATATAATATTCAATATATCCTTTATACTGGTTACCGTGTAAGTAGGAATAGTATCCGTGATATTATCAGAATTTCCAATATATATAGAATCCAGTCCTGCGTTACAGGCACCCTTGATATCCGATGTAAGGCTATCACCTATCACCAATATCCTTGACTTATCCTTTTCGCAAAGATTCTCAAGCACATGATCAAAGAAAATCATACTCGGCTTATTCGCACCTATTTCCCCGGAAATAAAGATATGCTTAAAATACTTGGCTATATCTGCGTTGCCGAGTCTGGAGCTCTGAATATATCCAACACCGTTAGTTATGATATTCAGCTCATATCTGCCATAAAGTGACTCGAGAACCTCCCTTGCTCCGTCAACGGTAAAATCAGTCTCGGACAAGCAATAGAAATAGAGATCATTAAAGCTCTTAGGATCATAGTCATAGGAATGCTTCTCAAAAAGAAGCTCAAAGCGACGAACCAAAAGCTCGTCTGTAGTCAGCTCTCCTCTCTCAAGTGCCTTCCACAAGCTATGGTTGATCTCGCTGTAATCAGCAGATACCTCAGCATCGTAGTTAAGCGATGCACGTTCAAAGGCCTCGGCTATCGCCTTTCGTTCACTTGCCTTAAAGTCAAGCAGAGTATCATCCGAATCAAAAAGTATCGTTGTATATTTCATAACATTATGCCTTAAGCATAGCACTCAAGAATTCCTGCAATCTGTGAGTTTGAGGATTTACGAACATTTCCTTGGGGTCACCCTTCTCGGCGATAACGCCGCCGTCCATAAATATTACCTCGTCCGATACCTCACGGGCAAATCCCATTTCATGAGTAACGATAAGCATGGTTCTTCCCTCGTGAGCAAGACCTGCAATTACCTTTAAAACCTCACCGGTAATTTCGGGGTCAAGTGCGGAGGTAGGCTCATCAAAGCAGAGCACCTTGGGTGACATAATAAGCGCACGGGCAATAGCCACACGTTGCTGCTGACCGCCCGAAAGCTGACAGGGAAAATGATCCAGCTTATCGGACAGACCTACGTGAGCGATTATATCCTTAGCCTCCTCAACTATAGCATCAAAGGCTTCCTTCTTTTCAGTATGAGATGCCTTACGTGCCTTAAGATCGTGCTTAACTATCAGCTTCTTCGCCAGAACTACGTTATCAAGAACATTGTACTGGGGAAAGAGATTAAAAGACTGAAATACAAGACCCGTTGCAAGTTGATTCTCACGCTTTTCTACCCTTGAAAGCTTTGTCGTTCTTTCGCTGTCAAAGGTGTCTCTGCCATTAACGGTGATCTTACCCGTATCGGCAGTTTCAAGACCGGTTATACAGCGAAGCAGGGTCGTTTTACCGCTTCCCGATGAACCGATTATAGATATTACCTTTCCCTCTTCGAGGTTAAAGTCAATACCCTTTAAAACTTCGTTCTTTCCGAAGCTCTTACATATATTTTTAACTTCAAGCATTGCCATAAATTTAACCTCAATTGAAATAATCTAATTTCTTTTCCAATTTTCCGAAGAGTATAGTCAAAAGTCCGCAGAATATCAGGTAGAATACAGCCGTATAGAAGAGCGGCCACAAAAGACCGTCAGACTTTATAAATCTCTGACCTGCCCAGATGACCTCATAAACAGCAATCGTTCTCGCAAGAGAGGTATCTTTAACGAGAGTCATGATCTCATTACTCATGGGAGCGATGATACGCTTTACCACCTGAAGAAGCACTACCTTGAAGAAGACCTGTATCTTGGTCATGCCGAGAACCTGTCCCGCCTCGTACTGACCCTTGGATATACTCTCTATACCGCCTCTGAATATCTCGGAGAAGTAACAGGAGTAATTTATTACAAAGGCAAGAAGGGCTGCAAAGAAACGGTCAAAGGTCGTCCATGTGGAGAGCCACTCAAGCAGATTGATAACAAGCTCCGCGAAGTTGAGACCAAGCCAGGGCCATAATTCATAGAGCTTAGTGATGAAGGGGCTTCCCGTTGTCATAAGATCGGTCAATATTCTGGCAGCCCACGTACCTACAAGACCGGGGCCGTAATATACTACGATAAGCTGAAGCATAAGAGGAGTACCTCTGATGATCCAGATAAAGGTCTTCATAAACCATTTTACAGGCTTCACTTTAGACATAGAGGCAAAGCTGCATATAAGACCGATAGGTAATGAGAATAAAAGCGTCAGTCCAAAGAGCTCAACGGTCGTAAGAAATCCGTCAAGAAGACTCTTGGTAACGGTACCGAAGGTAGCAGTACGCTTTCCGGCAGCACCGCCCTTTTTCTTTGCGGAGGAAAGGATAGTGGGCTCCTTGATCTGATAACCGCCGCCAGAGGGCTCGTTTTTTGGGGAATGAAGCTCGTCATAGGTCTTTAAAACCAGAGCAAATTCCCCGCCTGTAACCGCAGGAGGATCATCCTCGGAATAGCTATAGGAAAGATAAGTTTCCTGCTCTGCAAGATTACCCTTATAATCAGCATAACGGTACATCATATCATCGAGTTCCATAGCCGTTATAAGCTCATCGGGACGGAATTTACCACCCATATCCGCTGAGTCTATGATTTCCTTATCCTTTGCCCATGCTACGGCAGAAAGACAATCTTTCTCTTTTGTCACGTCAAAGAAGCCGGACTGTGTATATCCGGAGAGATCGTCACCCGAATGTGAGGCAAGAATAATTATAAAGGTCGAACGCGTAAGCTCGGTATCACCCTCAAGCAGCGCTCTTGTGTCTTCGGTTACGTAACCCTTCTCAACGCAATATTCTATCGCCTCGGTATATACGTTTTCCTGTGTATTACTCTCTTCCCCATCTGCAAAAGCAGAGACGCCGAGAAGAGATACTAAGGAAAAGAGAGTCAACATGATACAAAGTATCTTTTTCATCATTTCAAAAAAATTCCCTTTCGCACTTAAACCGGCAGGGAGCAAAACTGCCCTCTGCCGGTAAGTATGTACATTGTTAATTTAAATTACTTTACAAGAGTAAGCTCGTACTCAGCTGCAAGAGCATCGAGAGTACCGTCGTTCATCATATCAACAAATGCGTTGTTGAATGTCTCTGTAAGGTCGGAGCCCTTTCTGAATGCTACACCGTATTCTTCGGTGGAGAGCTCAACTACGTAACCGTAATCCTCATAGCTTGCACCGTCAGCAGTCATAGCGTTTGCCATGGTAATGTCGATCACACATGCATCACAAGAACCGCTGGAAACCTCGTAAAGTGCTGTTGCCTGGTCAAGAACCTCAACTACGTTGAAGCCGTTGTCTGCTGCAACTGTTGCACCTGCGGAGCCGCTTTCAACTGCGAAGGTAAGATCAGCCATGCTTTCAGCATCTGCATAATCCTCAACTACGTCATCAGCCATTACAACAACCTGAGCGTTCTTTACGTAAGGAGCAGAGATGCTTGCATTGAGCATACCCTCTTCGGTAATGGTCATACCGTTCCAGATACAGTCGATAGTGCCTGCTTCAAGCTCTGTGTACTTGTTATCCCAGTCGATAACAACGAAGTTAGCCTCAACGCCGAGGGTCTCACAGAAAGCCTGTGCAAACTCTGTATCAAAGCCGGTCCATTCGCCGTTCTCATCAAGATAGTTCATAGGCTCGTACTCGGTGATACCAACGATAAGCTGACCTGCTTCCTTAACTGCTGCAACGTCCTCGATAACTGCAACCTCATCCTCTGCATTCTCGTCCTCGTTAGCCTCGGTTTCTTTGGGCTCATCGGTTTCTGTAGCGGAGATAAGGTCCTCAGCCTTGTTTTCCTTCTTGTCAGCGGAATCAGCGGTGTCCTTGGTACCGCAAGCTGCGAACATGGTAAGCATCATGAATGCGCAAAGCATAAGTGCTAAAAACTTTTTCATTTTGTTTTCTCTCTTTCTTGATTTTAATGATTTATCGCTTTAGCGAACTAAAGTATGGGTGTATTATACCACTATTATATTCACTTGTCAATAATTTAGCGAAAACTTTTTGAACAAATTGCAAAATAATGTTTAAAACATAGAATTTACACCGATTATTTACATTTGAATCTATTGACATTGACTTTGATTTTGTGCTATAATAATTTGCCGCATAATGTTCAGGCCACAAAAGGTATTATATATCTGCCTGACTTAGCGAGTCCGGCCGCACAGACGGCTATAAGAAAGTGAGGTGCTTTTCGTGTTTGCAATTATCGAAACAGGCGGAAAGCAGTACAAGGTTAATGAGGGCGATATTCTCTTTATCGAGAAGCTCGACGTAAACGAAGGCGACGTTGTTACCTTCGACAAGGTACTTGCAGTTCGTGACGGCGACAAGTTCGTTTCCGGCACTCCTTGCGTTAAGGGCGCTACCGTTACTGCTAATGTAGTAAAGAACGGTAAGGGTAAGAAGATTCATGTTCTCAAATACAAGCCTAAGAAGGGCGAAAAGAAGAAGATCGGTCACCGTCAGCCTTATACTAAGGTTCAGATCACAAAGATTGCCGGCTAATCATTATGGTTAATATCACATTCTATAAAAGGAATGGAATATACTATAAGTTTGTCGAAGAAGGCCACGCTCTTTTTGACGAGGCAGGCAACGATATAGTATGTTCAGCGATATCGGCAATGACCATGCTTGTAGCCAATTCCATCGAGGTTGCCTATTCATCGAATGTCGATTACCAGATCGACGGAGATGCCAACAGGATAACCGTTACCGCAATGGAGGCTCTTCCCGAGTTTTGTACAGAGGAAAAGCGTCAGTTTGCAGTAGCAGGAATTATGCAAGCCTACTATCTTGAGCTCATGAGCATGCTCGATGACTACTATGATTATATAGATGTCAACGAGATCGACGAGGATTAATTCCTCAATCATTCTAAACGGAGGTATTTGATAATGTTAAGAATCGGTTTACAGTTTTTCGCACATAAAAAGGGTGTTGGTTCTACAAAGAACGGCCGTGACAGCGAAAGCAAACGACTTGGCGTAAAGAGAGCAGACGGACAGGCAGTTACTGCAGGTAACATTCTCGTACGTCAGCGCGGTACTCACATCCATCCC
>SVTI01000107.1 GCA_015063855.1 Oscillospiraceae bacterium | reverse complement strand
TGCTTCAAACAACATTCGGTTGAAATCGTCTCTTTTTTCAAGTGATGTTCCCGATAGTCCCTCGTCTGCAAATATGCCAACATTAGTCCAATTTGAATGAAGATTAAAATACCTTGCGAAAAATTGCTTTTGTGTTTCAAGAGAGTTCTTTTGGTCGGTATCGTCTGTTGAAACACGGCAGTATGCACAGACCCTATGCGGTTTATTATCGTCGGTTTTGAGGGTTGTTTTATTCGGCTCGATTATCTGTATTTGTGCCATTTTCAACATCCTCTCTCTTGATACCAATTACGTCCATTATGTACTCTTTGATTTCCTTAATGAACTTTTCTTCTGCTTCGGGGGTTTTAAACAAAGCATCCAAATTGGTTATCACACATAAATACTCCCTGCCACGACATACTTTATATTCATTGTATGCTTGGCATAGACGGGAAAATAACTCTTTGTTATCGTCAAAGAATGAGAGCCAATCTTGTGCTTGTTCTAATGTTAGATTGTGGCGACAAAAGTATCGCAATCGGTTTCTCACTTTTTCTTCATAGTTATGATAATATCCGTAGGTCCTCATAATAACCCCTCCTTTGAATACTATTATAACATAAACAATTTTAATCTTCAATACCGATATCGGTGAGAAGTCCGGCAACATTCTTATTCTTCATAGCATATCTCTGCGAGAGATATCTAAGGGATGCCCCTAATTCACCATCGGGTCCTCCGTACTGACTTACTATGATCTTTGCGGCTCGGGCATCGGGGCTCTTAATATTAATAGGGTACTGTAATCTTTTTTCAAATTCCCACATTATTTGTCGCCTCCTTGCGCTAACATACCTGCTCTGCCCCAGCGCCATTTACCGCTCTGCTCAGCCGCATAGCCCGAAAGAGGCATCACCTCGGAATTATATCGACATACAAGCTCATTCCTCTTCTCGGCATACTCATTGAAGAGTGCGATAGCCTCCGTACAATCGGGGTGTGTATCGATAAAGAGCCTCAGCTCATCCATAGCAAAGCTGATACGCTGGATCTCGATCATCAAAGAATTATCGGTGCATCCGTATCCATCGTTTCTCATCATCTGCATCCCCCTCCTTTGATACAATAGGGCTTATAAAGCTCTGCAAAAAGACTTCCGTTAGCCAGTGCCTCGCAGGGATTATAAAGCTCCTTAAACTCCTGTATCTCTATACTTACCAATGCAGGAAAGGGTGTACTTTCATCCCTTCTGCATACAGTCCCTCTTCTCATAGGATAGGGACGAACATTATTACCACAGGAACAATTACCTGCAGGATATCTGTTATATCTATCCATTATACTTCTCCGTTTATAATTCGTTTGCAGCTTGTAACTGCTGTTATCAGTATATGTAAAAGCTATCTTCGGGTGAAAATAATTGACTTTTCTCCTATCTGTGATATAATATCGGTATAAAGGAGTACTACTATGAGTAAATATATCGATCTGCATCTTCATCTCGACGGTTCTCTGTCTGTGAACAATGCAATTAACCTATGTAAAATAAACCGCACCGATATTCCCGACAATCTGCCTTCCCTTCTCTGTGCGCCAAAGGATTGCCGGGATCTGAATGAATATCTTCGATGCTTTGAGTTTCCTCTCACCCTTTTGCAAACCGAGGATACGATCACACAAAGTGTTTTGACTCTCTGCGAAGAGCTCAAGAAATTAGGTATAAGCTATGCTGAGATACGCTTTGCACCTCAGCTTCATACCTTAAAGGGATTGAGTCAAAAAAGTGTCATCAATGCCGCATGCCAAGGGATAGAAAATGCTGATATCGAAGCACAGCTGATACTCTGCACTATGCGAGGCGAGGAAAACAAGACTCAAAATGAGGAAACCGCTAAGCTATGCTCCGATTATATGGGAAATGGTGTATGCGCTCTTGATCTTGCAGGTGCAGAAGCGCTCTTCCCTACCCGTGACTTCAGGCACTTATTTGAATTTGCCGCCAAGGAAAATATCCCCTATACCATTCATGCAGGTGAAGCCGACGGAGCTCAATCTGTTATAGATGCAATAAATATGGGTGCTAAGCGCATCGGTCACGGTGTCAGAGCCTACGAGGATGAAAAGGCCGTAAAAATGCTGGCAGAATATCACATTCCCCTTGAAATATGCCCTACAAGTAATCTGAACACAAGAATATTTAAGGATATTCGTGATTTTCCGATTCCTTATTTTATCGAAAAAGCTATTACCGTCACCATAAACTCGGACAATATGAGCGTGTCCGATACAAATGTAAAAAAAGAGCTGTCGCTTGTCTGCAGCAGCTTTGGTATCAATGAAGAAATATTTATAAATAATGCATTAAAGAGCCGATTTATATAACCGGCTCTTTAATAGTTTACTTACTCTTTTCAAAGCTTTCTCTGTCCTGTGTACCGAGATGATCTGCAAACAATACAAGGTTTTCATCATCTTTGTCAAATGTATACTCTACAGAAGCATGAAATCCGCCGCCAAGCTCTAAGGGCTCGAACCTTCTGAAAAGCCCATCCTCTAATGGGAAATAACCCTCGCCTCTTCCCTTGTATTCGGTAAGAACCCAATCGCAGTTTTTCTGCTTTACACGAACTATTCCCACTTCCGGTGCAAACCAATAATCGTAACTACCGTTCATATAGCCAAGACCATTACTGATATCACTTAATTCAAAATGAATACGGCGACAGTTTTCAAATTCACCTGCGGGTACAGTTATATTCTCATCCCCCATCACCTTAAAGCTAAGATAACAATCTGTGTGAGAAAGAACTGTGGATTTTCCCTCGTGAGCATAACCCGGCACCCATTCATCCGACCATAATTTCATGAAATAGCTGTCAAGATCCTCGATAAGGAAGATGTTCAGTATCTTTTCGCCCTCACTGCCAAGGTTAGAGGAATTCTTCCACTCAAACTGGAAATCGGAATCATGATATAAGTCGCAAACAATATCATTTCCTTTCTTCTCTATAACATCCGATCTAAAGAAATTCCATCTTCCTACCTGTGTACATTCCGGGGAATAGTTGGGATCGGTATCAAATATCCTTTTCATTACCGTCTTTGCAATTCTCGTATGTACCCTTTGGCGCTTCGTTTCGGCAAGTTCCTCTGCCCTCTTCATATACCGACTTACGTCATTAAGCTCCGAGACATTGGTATTATGCTTACAATAATAGTTAAGTCTGTATGCTAAAGAATTACCGTACCAGGTATCCTTATAGCTTTCAAGATAATCAAAGCCGATATGTGCCATTATTATTTTATCCTTATCGACATAATTAACCTCATATACATTGCTATACTCAATATTCATGCCGCTATCTTCTTCGTTTGCGTTGGCATATTCCCATCTGTTACCTTCGCATATAGGTAAATATCCGTTTCCGCCTTTAACTTTGTATTCGGATAGCTGCCACACGATGTTCCTACCCCAAAGACGAAGCCTTTGTTCAACGATACCAACTTCGGGAGCAAATGCGGTACGGATATACGCTTCCTTTCCCTTGTTATTCATTACAAATACGATACAGTTTTCAAATACCCCTGCAGGAGTTACAACTCTTTCGTTATCGCTGTCAAAAATGAATTCACTTTTCTTATCCGAAGAAATATATTTTTCTCCTACCTTCATATCAAGGTTATATAGCTGTGAATCGGTATAATCACAGTACCAAAACAGATTATCCATACAGCCTACAACGTAACCGCTGAAATATGCAGGCTCAAGCCAAGAATAGCATTTGCCGTCTATCATTCGAAGAACCTTTGCAGATACGGTGGTGCAACAACGGTTATCCTCAAAATACAAATCGAGCTTTTTTCTTTTCCTCTCAACCTCGATTGCCGCAAGAGCGCAGGAATAATACGCATCCTCCTTTGAGAGAAATGTAAGCGCTCTTTCAAATTGCTTTATTCCATTATCAAGCTTATTAATACTACAATATTGCTGACCAAGCCAAAAGAAAAGGTAGCCGCATACCTTTTTTAACCCTAAACCCTCGTAAAAGGGTATCTGTGTATCCTTGATATAATTGATACGCGACTCTCCCTCACCGTATTTATAAAAATCCTTCTGACAGATATAGGTGAGTACGTCCTCGTTTAAGCCGTTAAGTGCTGCTTCTTTGATCTTTGACAGGAGTTCATCGTTTGATTCCTTATAAATCCACCAATAGCCGCGGAGTAAAACGTCTGCCATTGCATGATCCTTTTCTCTCGAATCGCAAAGACCTTCAACGGCATTTAATACAGCCTTGTATTCCTCTTCGAAGCCGCTTTTGTCATTTTTTAGTGCCCAGAGCTTTAAACGCTCGACCTGATACATTACCTTATCAACTAAACTAAGGTTTTCGCTATATTTTTCTTCCATAAACCCATATTCCTTTCTTAATTCCTTGCGTCCCTCGTGTAAACGCCATTTAACGGTTCCCTCGGATATATTAAGCTCATTGGCGATCTCGGATACCGATAAGCCTTGAAAATAGTGAAGCTCTAGAGTTTGCTTTATCTTTTCATTCAGCTTTGAAATGCTCATTTTAAGTTCACTGTTTTTGAAGCCTTTTTCCTCGTACGAACTCAGATCAAGACTGATATCCGCAACTGCTGACTTATAATGTATCATAAGATCGCAGGCACAGTTTTTTGCTATTGAGCATACAAAGGAACGGAATTTTCCTCGGTCACGTAGCTTATCCAGCTTTATCCATGCACAAACAAAGGCATCCTGTGAAGCGTCCTCTGCAGAATAGATATTATCGGTAAACTTATCTGCCGTTCCCTTCACAGCCTTTTCATGTCGTACCACAAGCTCGCGATATGCTTCTTCATCTCCAAGCAAGGTAAGTTCAACCAGAACCTCATCTTTCTTTTCGCTGTAAGCGTTCATTTCTCTCTCCTTTCTCGGTCTTTTCATCTATAAGACCGATTTTTTTAACAAAAGGTTGGGTCTATATTTTAATTATAACATATTTTATTTCGTTTGACGATGCTAAAATCGATAAATTACAGGCAGGGCTTTGAAGGGTTTCACCCTTCACCCGTATGCTTCGGGCTTGGAGTTAGCAGTAATCGATTTTTCAATGCCCGAAATAAGCATATCTACAAATTACAGTTTGCAGGCGCCGGCCTGCAGCGAATGATCGGGTGTGAAGCTTGTGAAAATCTTAAGTTTTGTGCCCGAAATAAGCCAAACGATAAATTATAGTTTATCGAGTAGTTTACCGGAACGAAATGTCTTAAATAATGCGAAGAGCACTGTCAAAAGCCTTCTCTAGCAAGAGAAGGTGGCATTGTCAGGTGAATTTCAGCAAACAAAAAATTATCATTTAGCCCTGACAATGACGGATGAGTAGATCGCCATTTTGGCTAACTATCCGTAGAACGGCT
>SVTI01000011.1 GCA_015063855.1 Oscillospiraceae bacterium | reverse complement strand
TTTGTTTGCTGAAATTCACCTGACAATGCCACCTTCTCTTGCTAGAGAAGGCTTTTTGACAGTGCTCTTCGCATTATTTAAGACATATCGTTCCGGTAAACTGCTCGATAAACTGTAATTTATCGCTCTCGTTATATTAACAAAAAATAAAAAAGCGGCAAGTTGACGCACCCAACTTCGTCCCTTTCACAGTGTAAACATATCACACGAAACAGAGCAATTTCCTATATATTGAAAAAAAGGGCTGAAACTCGATGTTTTAGCCCTTTTTGAATGCTTATTCAGTTGGTTTGGAGTAGAATGCATTAATAATCAAAAAATCTTTTTGGGAGAATTAAACTTTTGATAATTATAAAATTCACACGTCCGACCGACTTTTTCGACAGTCTGAGCTCATCGCTCTGTCATATGCCTGCTGAATTATCCTCGCATCCTTATATTCGGGAATCCACAAAAGAATCATGGGAAGAAAGAGTGCTTCATATATCAACGTCAAATAGATTCCGCCGGGCACGGTCAGCATTGTAAGCATAAGAATCGCAAAAATGCTTGCAAGAGTCAGCCTTCTCTTTTTTCGCTTAAGCCCGATCGATTCTGTCGAATAGGAGCTTTCCATAAACTCGCGGCTTAAGGCTTGCGTAGAATAGATCCTTCTCTGCTCACACAGGATAGCCTTATATTCCTTACGCGTGATTCTGACCATGTCCAATTTACCCTCGGCATTTAATACTCCCTTAAAATACTCTTCCTTTACGGGGATAAGAAGGGTTGCTTTTCCGAGAGTGAGAACCAGCGAGATCAGCATTAAGGGAATAAAGATAATATAGCTTCTCTTTCTTAAAAGAGCTTCCCCGGTATTCGCCAACACATAGTTATATAGGATATCTTCGCTTGGCACAGATGCAAAAAGGAATACTCCCACAAGCATAAGGATGATAAAGGGTATAAAGCCTGTAACCGCACCTAAGACACCACCCACTATTATCAAACCAAAGCCTACTAAAATTCTCATGATAAAACCTTTATATTATCTCTCGTACTTAGCGTAAAGGGTTATAGGCTCAAGGAAGGTATGAACACTTCCTATCTCATATTTCTGACCCTTCTCGTCCTCCCAATGGGAGAGCTTCTTTTCTCTTACAGGGATCTCAACGGCTCCGGTATAACCGTCAACATTATAATCCATACGGTTAAGAGAAAAATTTGTCTTGCCTCCCTCACCGAGAACGGTATATTCATCTCCATCGGTCTTATAAACAAAATCAAGGATGATCTCATCGCCCATATCATAGGTGATTATGGGATCCCAGCACATGTAGAGGTATACAGAATCACCGCCCATTGCCCATTCGGGATCGAAATAGTTTGAATCGTGACCGTGGTTGGTTCTCTCCCAGGAATCACAGGGCCAGCAATCGTAGCCGAAGCCGTTACAGATATTCTGAGGATCAAAACCCTCTCCCTTACCGTTGGCGGTATAGAAGCGGATTATGTTCAGATAATTCTGTGAGGTATGCTTACGGTAACCTGCTCTGCTGAGTGAGTCAGTTCCCTTCGGCCATACGAAACCCTGCTTTTCATACATAATACCGTCCTCAAAGGGCGCGGGCTTGGGTTCTGTTGTTCCGTCCGGCCAGATGCCTCCGTTGGGGTGAAAAAATACTTTACAGCCTTTCTTGTTTTCCATTATTATTTCTCCTTACTTGAAAAGTTCATAATGACCGTTGCCGCCTGAGAACGGGTAGCGGTATCCTTCGGGGTAAGCTTGTCCTTATAGCCCGATATGACTCTTCGACTTATAGCCCAACCCATTGCAGTCTTTGCCCAGGAGGAAATATCCTCGTTATCCTTATAGGTGTAGATAAGAGTCTCGTTATAGGAGGAGAGCTTGCCTGTAAAGGAGGCGTAATTATAGAGCATTACGCACATCTGTTCACGGGTAAGAGGATCGGCAGGTGAAAATCTCGTCGCCGAGGTACCCGATACTATCTTGTTATTATATGCCCAGCAGAGGTATGTATAATAATATCCCTTATCCGAAATATCGGTGAAGGGCAACGTACCGTTGCAGGCGATAACTCCGCCGCTGCTCTCATATACTCTACCGAGTATGGTGACAAATTCACCTCTTGTAAGCGTTTTATTCGGTGCAAAGGTGGTCTCGTTGACTCCCGTAATTATCTTATTCTTATAGCAGTAATGCGCCGCATCATAGAACCAGTCGCTGTCCTTTACGTCTATAAAGGGATTGATCCAGAGCTTACTGTTATCGGTAAAGCTGATATCGACCTTGACCGATGCGGACACGTCAAGGGTTATGACCGTGCTTTCTGTATCACCGACAAGGGGCATGGGAACCGAATTTACCTTAATAGCCGATACCGAGAAGCCCTTATCCGCAATTATCTTAAGATAAAGAGTATTACCTTCGCAGTACCTTGATGTTCTGCCTCCGTTACCGGCAATAATGCTTATGCTCGGAACAGCCTTACACCAGAGAGCATAGAGAGTAGCCGAGTTCTCCTCGGTATAGCTCTGTCCGGGAAGATAATCATACCATCTTGAGGATGCAGCTTTCGCCCATCCCTCAAAGCTGTAGCCCTCTCTTACAGGTATCTGCGAAGAAAGGATAATATCGATACCCTCGGTCTTCTTCTGAGAATCGGGAGCATTCTTACCGCCATTGGCGTCATAGACTATAGTGTATTCGCCAAGAACCGCTACCGCCTTCCACTGTGCATAGAGGGTAAGGTCGGCATCATCCTTATAGATGTCCGAGGGACGGTACTTAATCTCGCCCTTTTCGCTTAAAGCCCAACCGAGAAATTCGTAGCCGTCGCGCTTAGGAATATCCCCGCTCAGCACAATATCGATCTTCTCGGTCTTGGTCTGAGCTGCAGGTGCCATGGTACCGCCGTTGGCGTTATATTTAATACTGTAGGTTATGATCTTCTTCCACTGTGCGTAGAGGGTAAGGTCGGCATCATTCTTATAGGTGTCCGAGGGACGGTACTTAACCTCGCCCTTTTCACTTAAAGCCCAACCGAGAAATTCGTAGCCGTCACGCTTCGGAATATCCGCGCTAAGCACAATATCGATCTTCTCGGTCTTGGTCTGAGCTGCGGGTGCCATAGTGCCGCCGTTGGCATTATATTTAATAGTATACGACTTATATACCGGCTCGCTTTCCCATACCGCATAGAGAACGGTATCGGCATTTTCCTTAAAGCTGTCTCCCGGCTTATAGACTGCCTCTGTGTTAGGAGCAAGAGCCCAGCCGAGGAATTTTAAGGACGACTTTTTTGGTATCTGTGTACTGAGGTTAAGCGTAGCACCCTGAGTCTTATACTGCGGGTTCGGGATATCGGTTGCACCCTCGGCACTATAGGAGATCTCGTATGCCCTGACACAGTAATCAAGGGAAACCCAGCCTGTCTTACCGTTGTAGGTTGCCTTACCCCAGCTGACACCTGTAGTCTCGTTTTTGGAGATCTCGGTTATTTTGAGAACGGTATTCATCGCGAGAAGCTCTAACTTCTCGGAGGAGGCATTCGGCTCGGATCTGAAATTGAGCCATGCGGTATTGATAAGATAGGAACCAACCTCCTTATCGGGAATAACCGCACCGTCATAGGTAGGCTTACCGTATCCGAGGATATAGCTGTTATCACCTAATTTATAAAATACCGACTGAACCTTGGCAGAGCTGTTTCCTTCATATACATATACTCTCGAATTCTCTACCTTATATACTATACCTACGTGATTGGAGTCAAATTCTCCCGTATTCATACGGTATCCGAAATAAATGATATCTCCCCTTTTCGGTGTATACGAGCCTCCGTAGTAGGGGCTGTATTCAAAGATACCCTTACTTATAAACCACTGCATTCCCACATCACAGCTTGCGTGCTTCGGGATAACGGTGGTGGGTATACCCGCCTGATCGGCACACCAGGAAACGAACATGGCGCACCAGGGATTATAATTAAGCCCGTACCATTCTCCGTACTTGGTACAGTCGTCATATTTCTGTACCGTGCCCTCAAGAGAGCCCTCCATATATCCGAGCTGTGTCTCGGCAACTGCTATAATATCCTCACAGGTATCCCCTGTATTGACATGGGTATTTTCATACGCCGCACAGCAGCCAAGGGCTGTAAGTACAAGGACGGTAGCTAAAATTATTATAAATAACGGTATTCTAAAAAATTTTTTCATAGTACATTCCTTATATAAAATTATACGGGTCTGTCTACTACCATCTGCATATAGTCAAGTTCCTCGAAACCGAAAGAACGGTAGAGAGCTATCGCCTTTTCATTTGAACGTGTCGCCTCAAGACGTATACGGCGGGTGTCACCCTTGACAAGCCCTACCGCAAATTCAAGAAATTTATGACCGAAGCCACGGTTTCTGTATTCCTCGCATATAAAGATCTCCTCGATGAAGATAGATCTGCCGCCTACCTCGGGCGCAAAGGAATAAGAGAGCTCGGCATAGCCTACTATCTTATCCTCCCACTCGAAAATATATCCCTCGAGGAAGGGGCTGTCCTTTACCATTTCATCAAAGGTACGCTCAAGTACCCTCGGATCTACCTTATGAAGCACGCCGGGGCCCGAATAAAATTCGTTTGCCATAACAAGGAACGTCTCTCTGTCTTTTTCCTCAATCCTTCTCATCTTCATATGTCTCATCCTCACTTTCAACAAAGCTTTCTTTAACTATAACGATCTTACTGAATTCAAGCACACCTAAAATTATCAACGGCAGGAGCAGTATACACATCCAGTGTACAGGTAACAGAGATACTATACCGAGCACTCTTGCCATAGGCTTGATAAATACAGGACAGATAATAAGCGCAAGGGTAAGAAGCATCTGATAGAGGAACGCTCTGCTGAGCTTATATCTTATCTCCTTAAACACCGAGCCCTCGCATATCGTCTCACAGAGAACCACGGGCTGGGATGCTATAAGCCCGAGGAACATTATTGCCGAAGCCTGCTCTACCGAAGGTCTTGCGCCGAATATCCTTGCGATATAGGGCAGAAGAACCGAAAGTCCTCCCCACCAAAGGCCGTAGGATACCGATTTAAGATTTGATATCACCGGTCTTTCAAAGAAATGAGGCTTGCCGGGGATATGTCTTCTCTGCGCGGGACAGAACACTATGACCATAACGGCACACAGGTCTGCCACAGCACCTAAGGTAAGCATCTGCACGGGAGTGAAGAAGGGCGCTGTATCTCCCTTAGCCACGGTAAGAGAGAGCAGCAACGCTCCGAGAACGGCAAATATCCTTGCCGTATGGCTGCATACAAGATATCTGACCGTACGGCTGAGATTCGCAAGCACGGTCTTTGACTGAAGAACCGATTCCACTATGGCATTAAAGCCGCCGCCCCTTCTGTCTGCAGGCGAAACGATAACGTCACATTTCAGCTTCATCGCCTCACAGCCCTTGCCGCGATCCTCCTCGCGTCGAAGCTGTATCGGAACGGTCTCGTTACCGAGGTCTATAACAGAATCACCCTTATTAAGGGTTATACCCGAGGAATATCCGATATCCGCCTCCTCAAGTATCTGTATCTGGTCAAAATCGTTGGTGAAAAAGCCTACACATTCGCCCTTTGAGCGAAGCAGGGACACCAGTCTGTGCTTCTGTGTATTGTCAAGACCCTCGTAGAGGGTATAATTTTCCGCTTTGGCAATAAAGTTTGAATCAGACATTCTTCTGAAATACGCCGAGGTCATTATCTGATCCTCATGTCTGACTATTCCGAGGCTCTTGGCATAATTTCTGTCTGCTATACTCGCCTCGTCGCTGAGCATTATAACACGAACCCCTGCGTTCTGCATACGCTTGACACCGATATCCGCTCTGGGGAGCGAAGGCTCGCTTATGGCAAGAAAGCCCTCGAAGATAAAATCTCTGTCCTTGTCCGTATCGGGAATGCTCTCTGCATCGGTAATCCTGGAGGCTATGCATACAGCATTATAGCCCTCCTTGATAGCCTGAGCATGGGCGGTCTTGATCTTATGCTTTTCATTTTTGATACTTCTTGCTCTCTCATGACTTCTGTAATCACAGCAGAGAGGAAGTATATCCTCAAGTCCGCCTCGGATAACGAGCTTATTCTGCTTACCGTCGGTTATAAGGCTCTTGAATACTGTACCCTTACCGCTGTACTCCTTATGGTCAAGAAGTATATGAGTTCCGACGTAACCGATATCGAATATACCCACACGCTGAGCGCAGGCAAGAATGGTCCTCTCCTGTGCGCTGACGTTCTTCGCCTTAAAGCGGTTGAATGCCTTCTCATAATCGTTCTGAGCGTAGGAGGTGGAGTCAAGGGCGCAGGAAATAAGATCCTTACAGAGTCTTTCCAGCCTTTTTTCGCTGCAGGAAAGGAGGGTGGAGTCGCAGTATAGCTTCTCCAGTCTGATGGTTCCCGAGGTAAACGCACCCTCCTTGGGCATAATGACCGTATCTATATTTGAGAGGGTCTCTATACTCTCGGAGCGCTTGACCGTCGCACCCGTCTTTTCGTCCTTATCACGTCTAAGTATTCCGTAGAGTCCTCTGCCGAGGATTATGTATGCGAAGATTATATAGAATTCACACATTCCCGCGGCAGCAGTTGCAAGGCAAACGCTGAATATCCTGAAAAGTCCGCCCGCATTAAAACCTACGGTAAGCTCAAGCACGGTGATGATAAAGAGGAGCAAAAGCATAAGCGTTCCCCATACCGTTCCGTACTTTTTTAATCCTCTGAGCACACCGAGTTTGTCATGCTCGGAGACGGTAGGTACCGCCTCACGTACACATGCCATATTATTTCTGCCCGTCCTGCACACAATCGCCCTTCCTCTGCCCGAGGCTACCACGGTAGTGGCAAAGACCATATCATGCTGAAGCTCAAGGGGAAGATTGTTGCCGTATACCGGTGCTACCGACTTTTTCTTAAGAGCTTTTTCTCCTGTAAGGGTAAACTCATTCATTATAAGTCCCTTACTCTCGATAACTCTTGCATCGGCAGGGATAACGTCACCCTTATTGAGTATTATTATATCTCCGCGGCACAGCTTGTCCTGATTTACTATATATTGCTTTGCATCACGCATTACCGTTGCCAGAGGCAGGGAGTAGAGTGAGGAATCCGAGATTATCATTCTTGCCTTTATATATGCTGCAAGAACTATAAACCAGTTAAGAAGCACTATACCGATAATGACCGCACCGCCTATAGGCTCCTTGAAAACAAAGCTCAACACAGCGGCACAGAGAAGCATATATGCACAGGGATCGCGCAGAACGTCTCTGCATAATCCGGAGGTATAGACACGGGGAATATCATAGACCGTGTTACTGCCCTCGTCACGGATACGCTTTGCCGCACTCTTGGCAGACAGACCGACATTGCTGTCGGTCTTTAGCCGCGCCTCAATCTGTTCAGTTGTCAGATGATACCATTTTTCGTTCATTTCTTTTTCCTGCTTAAATCAGATACAGAGTATGGTAAGTCCTTCGTCCTCTTCCTTTTTGTCTACGGTAACTATACCGATATCCTTGTTGTAGGATGAGATGATCTTCTCAGCCAGAACATCCTCTATATTCTTTTCGATAAAGCGGCGCATATTTCTTGCGCCGAACTTACGGGAGTAGGAGCTCTTTGCTACAAACTCAGCCGCCGCATCTGTATAGTCAGCCTTGATCTCTCTGTCACGAAGCACCTTCATGAGGTCGTCGAGCATGATACGTGCGATGCTTACGAAATCCCTTTCATCAAGGGAACGGAAGGTGATAACAGAGTCGACACGGTTGATAAATTCGGGACGAAGAAAATCGGAAAGAGCCTTCATGGTCTTATCCTCATTTCTCTGATCGAAGTTACCCGAGAAGCCTGCCGCATTGGTGTTAAGATTGCTTCCCGCATTTGTGGTCATAACGATTATCGCATTTTCAAAGCTTACGGTACGTCCCTGAGCATCGGTTATTCTGCCGTCGTCAAGGATCTGGAGAAGAACGTTGAGCACGTCGGGATGAGCCTTCTCTATCTCGTCGAAGAGAACCACGGAGTAGGGCTTACGTCTGATCTTCTCGGTAAGCTGACCCGCATCGTCATAGCCTACGTATCCGGGAGGTGAGCCGATGATACGGGAAACGCTGTGCTTCTCCATAAATTCGGACATGTCAAGTCTGATAAGGGTCTCGGGGGAGTCAAAAAGATCTGCCGCCAGAGTCTTTACCAGCTCTGTCTTACCCACACCTGTAGGACCTGCAAATATGAAGGATACGGGCTTACGCTTATAGGAAATACCTGCACGGGAACGCTTGATAGCTCTCGCCACAGCCTCAACCGCATCGTCCTGACCTACGATACGTGCCTTAAGTCTCTCGGCAAGCTTGTTTATCCTGCCGAACTCATGCTCGGTAATATTGGAGGCGGGAATACCCGTCCATACCTCGATAACAGATGCCAGATCCTCGGTGGTAAGACATACCGAGGCTGCCTCCTCGGAGATAGAGTTCATCTCCTCTACCTCGTTTAACTCCTTGACCTTAAGGTCTGCTATAAGCTTATAATGCTGCTCTAATTTCTTCTCGTCGTTTATCTTCTCGGTCTGAGCCTCTAAATCCACACGCTTCTTTGCCGTCTCGGAAACCGAGCGCTTAAGCTCCTGGAAGCGTCCCACTACGGGATGTGAGAGAGCAACGTAAGCCGATGCCTCGTCAAGAAGGTCGATAGCCTTGTCGGGAAGATATCTCTCGGTGATATATCTCTCGGAGAGATATACCGCGCGTCTGATTATCTCATTGGGTATCTTTATGGCATGGAAGCTCTCATAATAACCCTTGATGCCCATGAGTATCTTTACAGTATCCTCGGAGGAGGGCTCATCTACTATAATGGGCTGGAAGCGGCGCTCAAGAGCGCTGTCCTTCTCTATATATTTACGGTATTCGGTGAGAGTTGTGGCACCTATTACCTGTATCTCACCGCGGGAGAGTGCGGGCTTTAAGATATTTGCCGCATTCATAGAGCCCTCGGAGTCGCCTGCACCGACAATAGAATGAACCTCGTCTATAACAAGGATGACGTTGCCTAAGGCCTTGACCTCGTTGATGAGTCCCTTCATTCTCGACTCGAACTGACCTCTGAACTGTGTTCCTGCCACAAGGGCGGTCATATCAACAAGGTGTACCTCCTTCTCCTTGAGCTTGAAGGGAACGTTACCCTTAACTATATTCTGCGCCAGAGCCTCGGCAATGGCGGTCTTACCTACACCGGGCTCACCGATAAGGCAGGGATTATTCTTCTGACGGCGGCAGAGTATCTGTGTAAGTCTCGAAAGCTCTCTGTCTCTGCCGATGATATTGTCTAACTTACCCTGTCTTGCACGCTCGGTAAGATCGAGGCAGTATAGCCCTAAGAACTTCTTTTCGGGAGCCTTGTTTTTCTCCTGCTTTCCTCCCTTGGGCGGCTGCTTGGATGTATTAGGCGCACCCGGATTTACGGGGGGCATGGCACCTCCGAAGATCTTCTTGAAATCTATGGGGGGAGTTCTGCCCTCGCTCTCATCAGGCATCTCGGTAAGGTCACCGCCCGATGCTTCAAGCATATCCTCCATTTCCATCTCCATACGCTCAAGGTCCTCCTCGCCTAAGCCCATCTTTTCGATCATATCGTTGACGGGCGCAATACCAAGCTCCTTGGCGCACTTTATACATATGCCCTCGTTTATGGGCTTATTGTCTACTATATGTGTAATAAATACTACTGCCATACGCTTATGGCATCTTGAACATAACTGCATTTTGCTTTCCTTTTCTGAATATTAGAATAAATTAAATAAGGCTACGGGATTGAACTCATACAAGAGCTCAAGAAGGAAGGTGTCTGTAAGAGCTTCCTTTGAAATTACGGATATTACGGTTCCTGCAAGAAGAGCTGTCACCCATGCATAGAATAAGCCTAAAAGTATACCGAAAACAAGACCGAGGATCTCGTTGGTCTTCTTGATAAGCTTTATCTTACCGAGCTTCTTTGTGATAAACGCCGCAAAGCGCAGAAGCAGAAGTGAGAGAAGGAATATGAGAACGAAGGCAAGAATGTTTGCCACAGTCTCGTTTACCTTAAACAGCTTCGCCACGCTCTCGCACAAAAGGGAGGATATAAGGATCGATATGACAAAGGAGGCTGTTCGGATAACGGTGGAAATAAAACCGTTACGCCATCCCTTGACCGCACAGACTGCTATTATCGCAATAAGTATAAGATCGGCTAACCAACTCATTTTTTATTCTCCTCCTTTTTTTGAGTAAACATTTCGTCCAGCTTATATGCCCTTGCCATATTGGAATAACCTGCAATAAGGTTTTCCTCATCGGCAAGATATATACTGTTTGTACCCTTATCGACCTCTGTGAAGATCGGTGATTTTTTATTGGTAAGGTCTATCTTGACCATCTTATTGGTATCAAGAAGCAGGTAAAGATCGTTTCCGTTATAGGCGCTGTCAAGTATTTTATCCTCAAGCTCTAAGGTGAACAGCTCCTTACCCTTATCCGAAAATACCTTCATCTCGGTCTGTGAGCCTATAATATTCTTATTATATGCCAGAACCACCTTATCTTCGAGGATAAAGCATTTATTCGGAACGATATTGCCGAGATAGAACTCACTTATAAGCTCATCCTTCTTATCGAAGAAGATAAGAGAATGGTTGGTAAGAACGCTGTAGCCGCCGTTGCCGAAGAAATCGCAGGTCACCGCTATGGAATTTTCGGAAATATGGGTAGCGGTAGCCTTTTTCTCGTCCTTGGTATAGGGGGTATAGGTCTCGGTCTGGCTGATATACTTACCGTCCTTGGCATAGAAGGAGGTAAACAGAACCTTATCACCGTCCTCGTCTATCTTAACGTCGCTGATATATTTGTCTCTGTATATCTTTGTAACGAGGTTATAGTTATGATCGTAGAGATATATTATCGACTGATAGTTTCTGCTTTTTGTAACCACGGCATACATACCCTCCTCGGATACCGCCGCACAGGATATGGGGTACTCGTAGGTCTCGGATGCCAGCTTTGAGAAATTGTTGAACAGAGCGAAGCTGTAGCCGTTCATATCATAGACCAGCATATATTTTCCCTGAGTTACTACGGTGGGAGATATCTGATCGATCTCAAGATTCTCGGTGTTGTTACCGTTCATATCATAGAAGGAAACTTCGTCTGTCTTGACTGTAACGATGCTTGAGTTGAATACCTCAAGGTCCACGACTCCTGCGGTATCGTAGAAGATATCAGCATATCCCTCGGAATAGCCCATGGTCTCTGTAGAGAAGGCTCTGGCAAGATATTTGAAATTCTCAATGGTAATATCGCTTCTGAATATCGATATCATTGAGAGAACAAACACCACAAGGATAATGAGCATCGAATATTTGGCTGTTTTAAATTTATTGGAGATATCGATATAATATTCATTGACCTCGGCTAAGGGACGTACCTCAAGCTCGGGGACAAGATCCTCGACCACAGATTTGTTTTTATTCTGTCTCATTCTCGTTCTCCTTTCCTTCGTTATAAAACACCTTGTTCAGATATAGTCCGCAGGGCATAAGAGTCTGTCCTGCGTTTTTTCTGTCCCCCGACCTTATTATTCTGTCTATATCTGCCTCTGTAAGAGCACCTCTGCCGCATTGCATAAGGGTTCCTGCGATTATACGCACCATATTGTAGAGAAATCCGTCGGCACTTACCGTAAGTATAACGAGGTTACCCTCACGCCTGACTCTGCAATCATAGACGGTACGTACCGTATCGGTGATCTTGGAGCCGCTTGCCATAAAGCAGGCAAAATCATGTTTTCCGACTATCCTTGCGGCAGATAAATTCATCTTTTTCTCGTCAAGGGAGGGGGTGAAGGTCACTCTGCCGTACATAAAGGGATCGTGATAGGGGCTGTCACAGAAGATATACTCGTATTCCTTACCGACAGCCGAATATCTCGGATGAAAATCTGCCGATGCCTCGCAGGCAGACCTTACTCTGATATCGGGAGGCAGGTGTAGATTCAAGGCTATGGGAATACGGTCAAAGGGAATATTATTTCCGCCGTCATATTCGCAGGTACATATAAAGCTCCTTGCATGGACGCCGCTGTCTGTACGGCTGCAGCCCGTTACCTCACATTTGGCGGAAAATGCCCTTTCGCAGGCATTCTGCATAAATTTCTGTACCGTAGGCTTGTCGGGTTGAACCTGCCAGCCGCAATATTCTGTTCCGAGATACGAAATATCAAGCCTTATCTTCATTCGGCAGATCCTCCCTTCATCAGTTATCAAAATCCAAATACGGTTATTTTGTTTATAAATATCATTCCCGCCGCAAAAGCACCGAAGAGAATAACAAGGATAATATCAAGAGGCTTTGCCTTCAGCTTAGTCATCCTGGTTCTTCCCTTGCCGCCGTGATAACAACGGCACTCCATAGCCACCGCAAGCTCGTCCGCACGGCGAAATGCCGATACGAAGAGGGGAATAAGTATCGGTATGAGAGCCTTGGCTCTCTGAATAAGATTGCCCGAGGTAAAATCCGCACCCCTTGCCTTCTGTGCGCTCATTATCTTATCCGTCTCCTCAATGAGGGTGGGAATAAAGCGAAGCGCGATAGTCATCATCATGGAAAATTCGTGCACGGGCAGCTTTATGGCAGCCAAGGGTGCAAGAAGTCTCTCTATTCCGTAGGTAAGAGATATGGGCGATGTGGTATAGGATACAAGCACGCTTGAACCGATAAGCAGACATATAAGTCGCAGTACCATGGTAACGGCGGTAAATATACCCTCTGCATATACCTTAATAAATTTAAACTCAAAAAGCAGATGATCACCCTTGGTCCAGAAGATATTTAATACCGAGGTAAAGGCGATAATGAATATCAGCGCCTTGAAGCCGCGGAACACTATCTTGAGCGGTATACGGGAGACGGCAACCATCACAAGGGTGAAGGCTATCATAAGAAGATATGCCGCCGCTGTCTTTGCCAGAAAGAGAGCTACTATATATATTATTGTCAGTATTATCTTAAATCTCGGGTCTGCACGGTGCAGGGGAGAGTTACCCGGAAAATACTGTCCGAGAGTTATATCACGAAGCAGAGCCGCCACCTCCCTTTATATAGGGTAAAAGGGCACGGTAAGCATCACCCACCGTATAGATACCGTCACCGATATCAATACCAAGCTCCTTTACCCTTCTTAAAACGCGGGCTATCTGAGGGATATCGAGACCTATCGTCTCAAGCTCGGCACTGCGGGCGAATATCTCGTCGCATTCTCCGTGGGCAAAGACCTGCCCCTTCGACATAACGATAACCCTTTCGCAGTAACGGGCTATATCCTCCATGGAGTGGCTGACGATAATGACGGTCGCCCCAGTCTTTCTGCGGTACTCGCAGATGCCTCCGAAGATATCCGAGCGTCCCTGGGGATCAAGACCCGCCGCAGGCTCGTCAAGGATAAGCACCTCGGGAGTCATTGCCATAACTCCCGCTATAGCCGCCCTTCTCTGCTGTCCGCCCGAAAGCTCAAAGGGAGATTTTTTAAGGATCTCGGGGGTAAGCGAGCAGAATTTAGCCGCATTACGCACTCTCTCGGCTATCTCTTCATCGGATAAGCCCATATTTTTAGGTCCGAAGGCGATATCACGCTCCACCGTCTCTTCAAAGAGCTGATACTCGGGGTACTGGAAGACAAGTCCCACTCTGAAGCGGATATCACGGAGCTTCTTTTTATCGGCATTGATATCGACTCCGTCTATAGTCACCTTACCCTCGGTAGGCGCAATAAGTCCGTTAAGCATCTGGACAAGGGTGGATTTACCCGAGCCGGTATGACCGATAATACCCGTGATCGAGCCTTCTTTTATCTCTATATTTATATTATTTACAGCTTTTTTCTCAAAGGGAGTATCGACGCTGTAGGTATAGCCTACTCCCGAAAGTTCGATTTTTGCCATATTTAATTCTTTCAGTTCCTGTTTTTGATAAATTCAAATAAAAGCTTTGCGCCCTCTTCCTCGTCGGTTATGCCTTCGGGAAGGTCTGCGCCGAGACAACGAAGCATATCAAACAGCTCTGTGACCTGAGGAACGCTCAGTCCTAAGCTCCAAAGCTCCTCGGGACGGGAGAATACCTGCTTTGGTGTACCGTCCTTGACTATACGCCCCTTGTCAACCACTACGACTCTGTCAGCACGTACCGCCTCATCCATGTTATGGGTTATGGTGATAACGGTGATACCTCTGTTACGGTTTAGCTCCTCTATGGTATCCATGACCTCTTTTCTGCCCGAGGGATCGAGCATAGCCGTGGATTCGTCAAACACTATACATTCGGGCAGAATGGCGATGATTCCCGCAATGGCGATACGCTGCTTCTGTCCGCCCGAGAGCTGATGGGGGCTGTGACGGGCAAAGTCGCTCATTCCCACGATCCGAAGGGCCTCGTCGACACGCCTTCTTATCTCCTCGGGTGCAACACCTAAGTTTTCGGGACCGAAGGCAATATCCTCCTCGACAACGGTTGCCACAAGCTGATTGTCGGGATTCTGGAAGACCATGCCGATATTCCTTCTTACCTCAATACACTCCTCGTCGGACAGATCCTCAGAGAGAAGCTTGCCGTTTACCGAGACGCTTCCCGAGGTGGGAAGGAGGATAAGGTTCATAAGCTTGGCAAGGGTGGATTTACCCGAGCCGTTTCTGCCCAAGACCGCTACATATTCGCCCTTTTTTATATTTAAATTTATATCGTGCAGTACGGGTACTGCCGCATTCTGTGCATCTCCCGGATAGGAGAAGCAAAGATTTTTTATTTCAATAAAGCTGCTCATAGATAATTTTTTGATTTATCCTTTTAGTGTTTTAAATATAAAATTATAAATACTTAAAGTTTTATTTTCGTACAATGCTTTACGGATAGTTAGCCAAAGCGGCGATCTACTCATCCACCACTATCGTGGTCCCCCTTCCCTGCTAGGGAAGGCTTTTTGACAGTGCTCTTCGCATTATTTAAGACATATAGTTGCTTTAAATCAATCGTAATTTTACGGAAGGCAAGGGTCTGCCTTCCCTACAAAGTCACAGCAAACTCACCGATAAACTATAATTTATCACTCGTCTTATTTCGGGCGCTGAATTAAAAAATAATACAATACTTCAAGCCCGAAGAGCAGGGTGAAGGGTGAAACCCTTCCAAGCCCGATTATTGCCCGCGGGTGCTACCCGCAAACTATAATTTGTCGCTTGGTTTATTTCGGGTACTGTAGAAACGGTTATTAGTTAACTTCATACCCGATCATTCGCCGCGGGTCGGACCCGCCCAGCGGGAGGCGGCACCGCAGGGAAGAGCCGAGCCGCTCTGTGTTACGGGAAGACCGAGCTCCTCGCTTGTAACCTTGCCGCCGTGGGTCTTGGTTATCGCATTATGAAGTATGTACCCCATGGTCCCCGCACTGAGACCGGTGGTATAGGAGTTTAGCAGGAAGAAAAGGGCATCAGGGGAGAGCAGCTGTGCGGTCAGCTTAACGAGATCGTCAACGCTGTCCTCAAGCTTCCATATCTCACCGTTGGGACCTCTGCCGTAGCTGGGAGGGTCCATGATGATTCCGTCATAGAAATTACCGCGACGGATCTCACGCTCAACGAACTTCTTGCAGTCATCAACTATATATCTTATGGGTCTGTCGGCAACACCCGAGAGTGCGGCATTTTCCTTTGCCCATGCGACCATGCCCTTGGAGGCGTCAACATGAACAACACTTGCTCCCGCCTTTGATGCGGCAACGGTAGCGCCGCCGGTATAAGCAAAGAGATTGAGAACCTTCACGGGTCTGCCGGCATTCTTGATTATCTCTGAGAACCATTCCCAGTTGGCGGCCTGCTCGGGAAAAAGTCCGGTATGCTTAAAGCCTGTGGGCTTTATCTTGAATTTCAGATCAAGGGAAGCGTAATCTATAGTCCACTCCTCGGGAAGACGGTTCTCGTTCCATGCACCTCCGCCCTTTTTGGAGCGTCGGTAGGAGGCATCGGGATTCTTCCAGCGGGGATGGTGCTTTTCATTCTTCCATATAGCCTGAGGATCGGGACGGACTAAAATATACTTACCCCATCTTTCAAGCTTCTCACCGTCAGAGCAGTCAAGAAGCTCATATTCCTGCCATTTATCTGCGTATATCATAAATCTACTCCTTATTCAAGTGAAAAAGTCTGCTGCGAAGCAGAGCTGCTCTGTCCTCTGAAGGGAATACCGAGATGCTCGTAAGCCAATCTTGTCACCATACGTCCTCTCGGAGTTCTGGAGAGAAAGCCTATCTGCATAAGGTAGGGCTCATAAACGTCCTCGATGGTAATTGCCTCTTCGCCTACCGTTGCGGCAAGAGTGTCAAGTCCCACGGGACCGCCGTTGTATATCTTTATAATGGTTTCAAGCATTCTTCTGTCGATATTGTCAAGACCGAGCTCGTCTATCTCAAGTCTGTCAAGTGCAAAGCCCGCAGCCTCACGGTCGATACACTCCTTACCCGTGAACTGTGCAAAGTCGCGGACTCTCTTCAGGAGTCTGTTGGCAATACGGGGAGTACCTCTCGAACGGGATGCTATCTCAAGAGCGCCGTCTGTCTCTATGGCTATACCGAGAATACCTGCACTTCGGGTAACGATGGAGGCTAACTCCTCGGTGGAATAAAGCTCTAATTTAAGAAGGATACCGAAGCGGTCACGAAGAGGTGTGGAGAGCTGTCCCGCTCTTGTGGTAGCACCTACAAGAGTGAACCGGGGAAGCTGTATCCTCATGCTTCTGGCAGAGGGACCCTTACCGATAATAAGGTCAAGGGAATAGTCCTCCATGGCGGGATAGAGTATCTCCTCTACAGACCTGTTGAGACGGTGTATCTCGTCGATAAATAAAATATCGTTCTCGGAAAGGTTTGTAAGAAGTGCGGCAAGGTCGCCTGCCTTCTCTATAGCGGGACCCGAGGTCACACGGAGGTTTACACCAAGCTCGTTTGCCATAATGCAGGCAAGAGTGGTCTTACCCAGACCGGGAGGACCGTAGAGAAGCACGTGATCAAGGGAGTCCTTTCTCATCTTCGCCGCACCTATGTAGACCTTGAGATTCTCCTTAGCCTTAGCCTGACCCACGTATTCGTCGATGGAGTGGGGACGAAGGGATATCTCGCTGTCCTTATCCTCTTCACTTTCGGAGGATGAGACTATTCTGTTTTCATAATCTATATCAAGCTCGTCAAAATCCTTATTCTTCTCTATCATTACTTGTTACCTGCCAATTTTTTGAGTGCTTCCTTAATAACGTCCTCAAGACCGAGGGATGCATCTATTCCCTTAAGGGCAGCCGTTGCCTCACGACGTGTATAGCCCAATACCAGAAGTGTGTCTATGGCATCGGTGAAATTGTCCTGAATATCACCTGCCGCCGATGCTCCCGGTATACCCTCATCCTGTACAAAGGACTGCTTCGCTATCTTATCCTTTAACTCAAGGATTATGCGCTGTGCAGTCTTGGCACCGATACCCTGTGCCTGAGAGATAGCCTTGGCATCACCTGCGCTGACCACCTGTGCAAAGCGAGAGGGGGTAAGAAGCGAAAGTATCGAAATTGCCGATTTTGCACCTACACCGGATACCGATATCAAAAGCTTAAATATTTCAAGCTCCTCCTCGTCGGCAAAGCCGTAGAGATCCACCGCATCCTCGCTGACCTTCATAAAGGTAAAGAGGCGAACCCTCTGCCCAAGCTTGTCTGCTATCTTTCCCAAAGTATTTCCGCTGATGAATAATTTATATCCTACGCCTGCACATTCTACGACGGCAACCGTCATATCACAAAGTACAAGCTCTCCGTTTACATGATAAAGCATTTTTACGCTATATATCCTTTCTCGATAAATTGCGGTGAAGCTAATTTACGTTAAATTTCCTTTCTCGGTCAATTATTGAAATATTCCTTGATGCGGCTGCCGCCCACGTGAGCATCGCATACCGCTAAAGCCAGAGCATCGGCTGTATCATCGGGCTTGGGAACTCTTTTGAGTCCTAAAATGGTGGTGATCATGCTCTGAACCTGCTGCTTTTCAGCTCTGCCGTAGCCTACCACCGCCTGCTTGACCTGCAGGGGGGTATACTCATTGATGATGACACCGTTTTTTCGCGCCGCAAGGAGTATGACTCCTCTTGCTTCGGCGACCTGTATGGCAGTCTTTTGGTTACTGTTAAAGAACAGCTCCTCGATAGACATTCTATGAGGATGATATCTGTTTATAAGCTCGGTAATATCCGAATAGACTGTTTCCAGCCTGTCCTCGATCGGGGTATGGGCAGGTGTGGTTACAGCACCGTAATCAAGAACGTGAAAACGGTTATTTGAATAGTCGATAACTCCGTAGCCGACGATGGCTATTCCCGGGTCGATACCGAGAATTATCATTTTTTCGCCCTCCCTTTCGATTTAGATACTATTATCGCATTATAATTCATTATATTATATCACAACAAGCCCTCCCAAGTCAAATATAAGATACAGTAAATTTAATATTTTTTGTAAATAAATCTTTATAATATATAGTATATTGATTAAATAGCGCCTCGTACTTGAAAAATTTTCATATCCGTGTTATAATATCATCAAATGACCTTTTCGGAGGAAATATGGAAATAATCAAATTTGAGGTGGGCGACACCCTGATAATGAAAAAAAAGCATCCCTGCGGCTCGGACCGTATGAAGGTGCTCAGAGTCGGCTCGGATATAAGAGTCGTATGCGAGGGCTGCAGCAGAGATATGACCGTAGCCCGCGAAAAGCTGGAAAAAAATATCAAGCGGGTAGCAAAGTAAGCAACCTGATACAAAACGGAGGATACAAAAACAAGATGAACAAGCTTATAAATAAGGTAATAAGCCTGAAATACGGTGTTTATTTCTGCTCCTTCCTTGTGCCCTTTTTCATAATGGGCTTACACTATGCCTCGATGGAGGTATGGCCCTTTGGAGACAGCTCTGTGCTGGTTCTCGACCTCAACGGTCAGTACGTATACTTTTTTGAGGCATTCCGCGATATAATAAGGGAGGGCGGGAGCATCTCCTATACCTGGCTTCGTGCCATGGGCGGCGAATTTATGGGTATCTTCGCATACTATCTTGCAAGCCCCTTTTCTCTGCTTACAGCTCTCTTCCCCGACGGCTGGATAACCGAAGCTCTGCTCACCATCTTCCTTCTTAAAGCAGGTGCCTGCGGTCTTACCATGTCCTTCTACCTTACAAAAACGCGTAAGGCGGACAATATAAAGACGGTCATCATTTCCACCATGTATGCCCTCTCCTCATATGCCATAGTTCAGGCTCACAACACCATGTGGATAGATCTTCTTATATATCTTCCCCTTCTGACCTACGGCATAGAGCAGCTCATAAAAAAGCGCAGATTCGTAATGTTCACGGTAGTCCTCGCTCTCTCCATGATGGCAAACTACTATATCGGCTACATGATCTGTATCTACACCGCGATATATTTCTTCTATTACTATATCGCATACTCCAAGGATCACGAAAACAACTTCTACTACGAGGATTTTCACTTCGTAAAATCCCTTGTACGTATAGGCTCATCGGCTCTTATAGCCGTGGCTATGGCGGCATGGGTGCTCTATCCCGCGTATTATTCTCTCACCTTCGGTAAGACTACCTTCTCGGATCCCGACTTCTATCCGAGCCTCAAATTCGCACCGATGGATCTCATATCCAAGCTCTTCTTCGGCTCATACGATACGGTAGAGCCCTCGGGCTTACCCTTCGTATACTGCGGAACTCTTATGCTTATCCTTCTCCCCCTCTATTTCTTCTCAAAAAAGATAAGCACAAGAAAGAAGATGATGGGCGGAGCGTTACTGGCGGTATTCTTCTTATCCTTTGTAATATCCACCCTTGACCTTCTCTGGCACGGCTTCCAGGCACCGAACTGGCTCAACTACCGATACAGCTTCATGCTGATATTCATAACCCTTGTGTTCAGCTATGAGGTGCTGGCAAATATAGAATCAGAGGACTATAAGAGGATAATAATCTCGGCATGTGCCGTGATACTCCTACTCTTCACGGTACACAAGCTCGGCTATTACAATATCGGAATGTCAGCCGTTCTCGGTACTGTTCTCTGTACTGCGGCGCTTCTTTTGGTGCTCCATGCGGTAAAGCACGGCTATCTCGGAAGGGGTGCTACCCTCATTCTTGCCGTTGTGGTATGCGTTGAGCTCTTCTGCTCCTCGGTGCTGACCACAATGGACCTTGACGAGGACGTAGTTATCAGCTCAAGGGTATCCTATAACAGCTTTATCGACCGCATCCAACCGATCGTTGATGATGTAAGCAAGAAGGATGACGGATTCTTCCGTATGGAAAAAACTCTTCACCGTAAGACAAACGACAACCTCACCTTAGGCATCAAGGGTCTGTCAAACTCGACCTCGACCTTAAACGAAAGACAGATAACCCTTCTTAATAAATTAGGACTCTCCTCCAAGTCTCACTGGTCAAAATATCTCGGAGGAACTCCCGTTTCCGACTCTCTCTTAGGTGTAAAATACATCATCACAGATCCGGCTCTCAAGACCTCTGTCGGTAATGACAGCTCCTATTACTATGACGGCGAGGGCTTATACACCCTCTATACCAAGGATGAGGGAACAGGGCTTGAGGCTTATTACAATCCCTACGCTCTGCCCATAGCCTACGGTGTAGACAACGACATAGCTTCCATGAAGCTTGACAAATATTACAATCCCTTCATCTTCATGAACGACATGGTCACGGCAATGCTCGGTGAGGATGAAACGATAGAGCTCTTCAAGGAGATCGAGCTTGATCAGCCAATGCATAAGCGCAATATAGTAACCTCCTTCGTTGAAGGCGGACACACCAAGTACGCTCCCCTCGACGAGAGCAAGTCCGCATCTCTTGAATTTCATATCGAGACGGTAACAGATGATCCCGTATATATGTATATCCCCTCCGACTTTCCCCGTGAGATGAAGCTCACCGTCAAGGGTGCCGCTATGGGAACCTATATGGCAAATGAGACCCACCGTATAAAGAAATTAGGCGATTTTGAAGAGGGCATGGGCATCACGGTCAACCTTACCATAGGCGACGAGCTTAAGGTATATATCAAGGACAGAGATCTGCCTAAGCAGTATTTCTACTACCTTGACAAGGAGCTCTTTGAGGAGGTAATGCCGAGGCTTCAGGACTCTGTATGTAAAATAACTGAGCATTCCGCCACCGAGCTCAAGGGTAGTGTCAATATCAAGGACGGGGATACGACCCTCTTTACCACCATCCCCTATGACGAGGGCTGGCACGTAAAAATAGACGGCAAGGATGTAGAGACAGAGAAGACTGTGGATTCGCTTCTCTGTGTAAAAATAGCTCCCGGTGAGCATGATATAGAGTTCTTCTACCGCTCGGATGCGATATTCTACGGAAGAATATTCAGTATAGCGGGAACGGCAGTTTTCCTTTCCGTAGCGATACTCGATGCGGTAATGAGAAAGAAAAGAGAAAAAAGGTACCGCAACTTGGTTGACATCAGCCGATGATTGGTATATAATAAAATTTAACATTATTATTTAAGAGGAAAATAAAATGGCAAAAGATAAGAAATTAGTTGAAGAAATAACCTCGATGGACGAGGACTTCGCGCAGTGGTATACAGACATTGTAAAGAAGGCTGACCTCATCGACTACTCTTCCGTTAAGGGCTGTATGATCATCCGCCCCTACGGATACGCTATCTGGGAAAACATCCAGAAGATCCTTGACGGCCGTTTCAAGGAAACCGGTCACGAAAACGTATGCATGCCCCTCTTTATACCCGAGAGCCTTCTCAACAAGGAGAAGGAGCACGTTGAGGGCTTTGCTCCCGAGGTTGCATGGGTAACCCACGGCGGCAGCGAGAGACTCCAGGAGAGAATGTGTGTCAGACCTACCTCCGAGACACTTTTCTGCGAGCATTATGCAAACATAATCAAATCCTACCGTGATCTCCCCAAGCTTTACAATCAGTGGTGTAACGTTGTAAGATGGGAAAAGACCACACGTCCCTTCCTTCGTTCGAGAGAGTTCCTCTGGCAGGAGGGTCATACCATGCACGCTACCGCAGAGGACGCTGAGGCAGAAACAGTAAGAATGCTCGGCATCTATGCAGATTTCTTTGAAAAGGATCTTTGTATACCCGTAATCAAGGGACAGAAGACCGACAAGGAAAAGTTTGCAGGTGCTAAGGCTACATACACCGTTGAGGCTCTTATGCATGACGGTAAGGCTCTTCAGGGCGGTACCTCCCATAACTTCGGAGACGGCTTTGCAAAGGCATTCGATATCCAGTATCTTGATAAGGACAATCAGCTTAAATATTGTCACCAGACATCATGGGGTGTTTCTACCCGTATGATCGGTGCTATCATCATGGCACACGGTGATGATAACGGCCTTGTTCTTCCCCCTGCTATCGCACCTATTCAGGTAATGGTCATTCCGATCCAGATGCACAAGGAGGGCGTTCTTGAGAAGGCTCAGGAGGTAACCGAGAGACTTAAGAAGTCCTTCAGATGCTCTATTGATGCAAGCGACAAGAGCCCCGGATGGAAGTTCTCCGAGTATGAAATGAAGGGTGTACCCCTCCGCCTTGAGCTCGGTCCCAAGGATATCGAGAACAATCAGTGCGTGCTTGTTCGCCGCGATAACCGTCAGAAGTATTTCGTATCCCTTGACGAGCTTGAAACAAAGATCCCCGAGCTTCTTTGTGAATTGGCAAAGGGTCTCTTTAATGATGCTATGGAGCGCCGTGCAAACATGACAGAAACCCCCAAGGATCTCGATGAATTTATCGAAAGCGCACAGACAAAGCCCGGCTTCAAGCGTGCTATGTGGTGCGGAGATCTTGAATGTGAGCTTAAGTTAAAGGAATTGGCAGACGTATCCTCACGCTGTATGCCCTTCGATGAGGAGCCCTGCGACGATAAGTGTATCGTTTGCGGAAAGCCCGCTCATAAGCTCGTTTACTGGGGTAAGGCATATTAATTGCCACATTTTTGCAAGTGTTTACAATTTCGCAAAAAATCATTGACAAATACATCATAATAATATATAATTGAGTTGCAAAACTCTTTATGATAATTATTAAAGGAGAAAAATTATGAAAAGAAAGTTATTAACAGCACTTTCGCTCGTTCTCTGTCTTTGTGCAGTTGCGACCTTCGCAAGCTGTAAGAAGGACGACGGCGAAAAGAAGCCTGCAGAGACAACTACAGTAGCTGATACAGCTGAACCCGTAGCTGAGGGTGCTCCCTTGGCAGGTGAGCCCATTACCGCTACCGAGATCGACGCAGCCGATCTTGAGGCAGCAAAGCAGCAGGTTATCGATAACGGCCGTACACCCGTTGTTGTAACTGTATACGATGAGTCCTTTGACGACGGCGCGCTTCTCTCCATCGGTGAGGCAACCGGCGATTATGAGACCATCTGTGTAAACGATCTCGGCATCAAGGACGAGATCAAGGCAATGCCCTTAGCTCCCAGAGTTCTCTCCGCTTCCGCATATGAGAATAAGATCCTTGCTAAGGCAAACGATGACCAGAAGGCACTTCTCGGCATCTACTACGTTTCCGCAACATCCAACGGCAGCCCCATTTTCGGTTTAAGCCAGGACATCCTTGACAGAGATATCGAGGATATCGCAGCTTGCCTTAAGGAGGTTGGCTACACCGCAGACGATATGTTCGCTGATTACGTAGAAGCAGGTGTAGTTCCTACCCTTACAGATGCTCTTGTTCCCACAGTACTTAACTCTGATAACTGTGAGTACTCCGTTGAACATAACGAGGTAACCATCACCAAGTATAAGGGCACATCCGGTAACGTTATCGTTCCCGCAACCATCGACGATATGCCTGTAACCACTATCGCAGCCGAGTCCTTCTTCCAGAAGAACCTCCATGCGCTCACCACATCCGATAACCTCAAGACCATCGATGCAGAGGCATTCGTATATACTCTCGGTCTTAAGGACATCAACTTCAGCGCAGCTACCACAAATATCGGTAAGAACGCATTCATGAACGCTCTCTTCACCGAGACCAACGGCGATTTCAAGGTATTCGCAGGTATAGCTACCGAGTACACAGGTACAGCGACCGACATCGTGATCCCCGAGGGTATCAAGTTTGTAGGCGCAGGTCTTGTATATGATGCAAAGAATGTTAACGAAACCACAGTTACAAGCGTAACCTTCCCCGAAGGTCTCGTAGCTATCGGTGAAAAGGCATTCTACGAGTGCTCCGCTCTTGCTAACGTTACATTCCCCTCCACCTTGACTGCAATCGGCAATCAGGCATTCTATAACAATAAGGCTGCTACAACCATCACACTTTCTGCTGCTACGGTAAGCGTAGGTGATTATGCATTCCAGGGTTGTGAGAACGTAACAGCTCTTACTCTCAACGAAGGTCTTAAGACCATCGGTAAGAACGCATTTGAGTACTGTCTCTCCACAGGTCCCGATGCTGAGACCAGATACGCTGTAGCTCTTCCCTCCACCATCGAGCTCATCGACAACGAGGCATTCAAGAACTGCAACCGTGTAAACGAGATCACAGGCGGTGAAAACATCGTAAGACTCGGTAAGGACGTATTCCACACCACAAAGTGGTATCCCGCATTCTGTAAGGATAAGGGCGACTTCATCACCTGGAACGGCATCCTCATCGACTACAGAGGTAAGGAAGCAGAGGTTACCATCCCCAACGATGTAAGAGGTATCGCAGGTGCATTCACCGATGCATACAAGCTTATCACCAAGGTAACCATCAACGACGGCTGCGTATTCATCGCTGACGAGGAATTCAACGCAAACTGTCCTAACCTTGATACAATCACTATCCCCGCATCCGTAACCTATATCGGTGACAACGTTCTTGACGAATCCAGAGCATTCGAGAGACCCAACAGCGAAAAGCCCGGTGAAATGATCCCCGCTATCTCCGCTGTAATCTGTGAAGAGGGCTCTGTAGCTTACGAGTACGCTTCTTCAAGACAGCTCAAGACCGAAAAGATCGGCTGATAATTTAACAACAAGTAAAAAGACGCGATTTGTTTCGCGTCTTTTTTTGTATATGGATTTACCCCGTTATATAGAAACTGTCTGCGCTAAAGAAACGAACGAAATTCGGTACGCCCGGCGGTGCTTTTAATGTATAAACTTATTGACTAAATCGATTTTTTGTGCGATAATAAATACAATAATCATTTATTTGAAAGGAAAAGAAAAATGTCAAATAAGATAAGAGTAACAGTATGGAACGAATTCCGTCACGAAAAGGAGGGTGGTGCCGCACAGGAAGTATATCCTAACGGTCTGCACGCTGTAATTAAGGAATTTCTTGATAAAAACGAGGACATGGAGGTTCGTCTTGCAGCCCTTGACGATCCCGATCAGGGTCTTCCCGATGAGGTTCTTAATAATACCGACGTTCTTCTTTGGTGGGGTCACTGCCATCACTGGGAGGTTAAGGATGAGCTTGTAGAGAAGGTTCGTCAGAGAGTTTACCGTGACGGTATGGGCTTTATAGCTCTCCATTCGGGACATCATTCCAAACCCTTCAAGGCTATCGTAGGCTGTACAGGCGACCTTGAATGGGGCGACGGTGTTAAGGAGGTTGTATGGAACCTCAATCCCTCACATCCTATTGCCGCAGGTATCCCCAAAGCATTTGAGCTTCCCGTAGAGGAGCTTTATTCAGAGCCATTCTTCGTACCTCAGCCCGACCAGCTTGTTTTCGGTTCATGGTTTGAGCAGGGCAATATCTTCCGTTCCGGTATATGCTATTTCAGAGGTCTGGGTAAGATCTTCTATTTCCAGCCCGGTCACGAGGAATTTCCCTCCTTCTACAATGAATACGTTCAGAAGATAATCACCAATGCCGTATACTGGGCTAAGCCCAACGATCACCGTGTAACCGAGGAATGTCCCTATGTCGGCACAGGTCTTTTTGATAAATCCCACGAGGAAAACAATATTTAATTTTTTGTGATATTATTGACTTTATTGTCTTTTTATGAGATAATAAAGTCAATAAATCGTTTTCCGGAGGAAAAGAAAAAATGGCTGATAAGATCAGAGTAACAGTATGGCATGAATACCGCCATGAGAGAAACACAGAGGGCGAGGCATATAAGTGCTATCCCAACGGTATCCATGCAACTATAAAGGATTTTCTTGATAAAAATGACGACATGGATGTTCGCATCTGCTGTCTTGACGATCCCGATCAGGGTCTTCCCGATGAGGTTCTTAACAATACCGATGTTCTTCTTTGGTGGGGTCACGGCTTCCACGGAGAGGTAAAGGACGAGCTCGTTGACAAGATAGTTCGCCGCGTATACCGCGAGGGTATGGGCTTTATCGGTCTCCACTCCGCACATCACTCCAAGCCCTTCCGTAAGCTTCTCGGTTGTACCGGTAACCTTGAGTGGGGTGACAACATTAAGGAGGTTATCTGGAATCTCAATCCTACACATCCTATCGCAGAGGGTCTTCCCAAGGCATTCGAGCTTGAGGCAGACGAGCTTTATTCCGAGCCCTTCTTCATTCCCAAGCCTGATGATCTTGTATTCGGTGCATGGTTTGAGCACGGTAACATCTTCCGTGCAGGCTGTACATGGGCGCGCGGCGTTGGTAAGATATTCTACTTCCAGCCCGGTCACGAGACCTGCCGTTCCTTCTACAACCCCTATGTTCAGAAAATCATTACTAACGGTATACGCTGGGCTAAGCCTGTAAGTGAGCCTCTTGATGAGACCTGCCCCTATTCCGGTCAGGGCTTCCTTGTAAGCGAAACCGTTCGTTTCGACGACTAGCAGGGTTTCACCCTGCACCCTGCGCTTCGGACATGAAGCTTGTGCAAGTCACTTCTTTAGTGCCCGAAATAAAGCGAGTGCGAAGCGTATATTTTTATAGTTAACAAAAAAAGAAAGGCAGTTTTGGCTTAAATCAAAAACTGCCTTTTATCAAAATAACGGAGTAATATTATGAGATTTTTTCCCGATTACCATAAAAATATAAATGTTCTTGAAATGAATCCTCTTCCCTCGAGAGCGTACTATATCCCCTATCATTCGGAGGAGGCGGCTTATGAGAACGACCGTACTAAGTCCGAATATTTTTACGATATGTGCGGAGAATGGGATTTTCGCTTTTTCCCCTCCTGCCTTGATATCGATGATTTCACTGCAAAAAGCTTTACAACCGAAGGCTTTGATAAGATAAACGTTCCGAGATGCTGGCAGACCTATACCGAACGTGATTATGATAAGCCTCAGTATACCAACTTCAACTATCCCTTCCCACTCGATCCCCCTCATGTGCCCGACGATATCCCCTGCGGACTCTACGTACGCGATTACGAATTTACCAAGGAGCAGATAGCGGATAAGGATATCCTTATCAACTTTGAGGGTGTTGACTCCTGCTTCTATCTCTGGATCAATGACGATATCGCCATATACTCTCAGGCGGCTCATACCACTACAGAGATGCGTATCAACGATTATCTCCTTCCCGGTAAGAACGTTTTCAAGCTTCTCTGTCTTAAGTGGGGTGCGGGAAGCTACCTTGAAGACCAAGACAAGTGGCGTATGTCCGGTATCTTCCGCGACGTATATATGCTTATCCGTGACAAGGCACACATTAACGATTATTCGGTAAAGACCGACCTTAACAAGAGCTTTACTAAGGCTAAGATTTCAGTTTCCCTTGACATATGGGGGAATGGAGAGGTCGAGTACTTATTAAAGGATATGGAGGGTAACCTTCTTGCAGAGGGTAAGACAACTGACAGTATCGAGATCGACGTTAAGTCTCCCAAGCTTTGGTCCTCAGAGGATCCTTACCTCTACGCCCTTATTTTGAAATGCGGCAACGAATACATAAAACAAGCCGTAGGTATCCGTAAGATCGAGATAAAAAAGGGAATTGTACTTGTCAATGGTCAGCCTGTCAAGATGATGGGTGTAAACCGTCATGACAGTCATCCCGAGCTTGGATACACCACCCCTCCCGAGCACATGCTCCGTGACCTTCATATAATCAAGGCTCACAATATGAATATGGTACGCTGCAGCCACTATCCCGCAGACCCCAGATTCTATGAATACTGTGACGAGCTGGGCATCTATGTCTGCGATGAGGCTGATATCGAGACTCACGGATTTGACTCCGCAGAGAATATGAACCGTTCTCTTATCTCCGACGATCCTGCCTGGGAGGGTATGTACATGATGCGCTGTGTAAAGATGTATCAGCGCGATAAGAATCATCCCTCTGTTATTATGTGGTCGCTTGGTAACGAAAGTGGCTTCGGCTGTAATCACAGAGCTATGTCTAAATATCTTCGCGAACAGGATAACAGCCGTATAATTCACTACGAGGGTGCAAATACACCTCAGAACAAGGGGGTACAGGATGACTGTGTGGATATCGAGAGCCATATGTACACACCTACCCCCGACCTCAAAAAATATCTTGACAATAAGAAATATAAGCAGCCTCTTTTCCTCTGTGAATACTGCCATGCCATGGGTAACGGGCCCGGCGACCTTAAGGAATATTGGGATCTTATTGATTCCGAGCCACGATTCCTCGGCGGCTGTATCTGGGAATTTACCGACCACTCGGTGCTCCACCGCGGTCATTTCACCTACGGCGGTGATTTTGGCGACTTCCCCAATGACGGTAACTTCTGTGTAGACGGCCTTGTATTCCCCGACCGCCGTATCGGTACGGGTATGCTTGAGGCTAAGGAGGTATACGCTCCCGTATACGTTTACAAGAATGAGGACGGCTCTGTTACAGTTAAAAACAGAAGATTCTTCACCGATCTTTCCGACCTTACCATGAAATATTCTTTCGAGGTAAACGGCAGGGTGGTTTCCAAGGGTCAGAAGGCATTAAATACAGCTCCGAGAGCTGAGGAGACCTTTACTTTTGATATTCCCGAGGGAAACTTTGTTTATCTTAATCTCTGCTTTGTATCTAATGTGGAAAGACCTTGGGCGAAGAAGGGCTATATCGTTTCCTGTAAGCAGGTAGAATATAATGCAGTAATGCCTGAAACTTCGCATACAAGCGATACCAAGCTTCATACTTGCCTTGATCGTGACGATCTTGTGGTTACAGCAGGGGAGAGTAAATTCTTCTTCGATATGACAAGGGGTGTGCTCTGCAATATCGAAAAGAATGGAAAAAAGGTGCTTTCCGAGCCTATTAAGCTCAATATCTGGAGAGCACCCATCGATAATGACAGAGTTGTTAAGCATTCATGGTACCAGAAGGGCTTCCCATATGCCAAGATGAAGTATTATAGCTCCGAAATACTTCTTGCCACTGAGGAAAAGGCTGTATTCAAGGCTAAATATTCTATGGGGGCGCCCATAATGCCCAAGATACTTGATGCTACCGTTTATTATACCGTTCATGCTGATGCCACCCTTGAGATCAAGGTAGAGGCGGATGTGGCAAAGGATCTGCCCGAGCTTCCCCGCTTCGGTTTGACCCTTGTTACCCTTCCCGGCTATGAGAAGGTGGAATATTTCGGCTACGGCCCCGGTGAGAGCTATATAGATAAGCGCCTTGCCTGCCGTATGGGTTACTTTAAGAATACGGTTAAGGGTGAATTTGAGCACTATATCCGTCCTCAGGAGAACGCAAGTCACTACAATACCTATTATGCTAAGCTCTCCTCAAAGGAAACCGATCTCGTGTTCACAGCACCCAAGTCCATGTCCTTCTCGGCAAAGCATTTTACAGATACACAGCTTACCGAAACTACCCATGACCACAAGCTTAAGGCTATGAAGGAAACGGTTGTTTTCCTCGACTACAGAATGGGAGGTATAGGATCTCATTCCTGTGGCCCATGGCTCAAGGAGGAGTACCGCGTAGGCGAAAAGCATATCGAGTTTACCGTTAAGATCAAGTAACCGACTAACCAAAATTCAACAGAGAACGAAATTTTACGGGTTCGTTCTCTGTTTTTTATATTATAGTAAATTGCTCCATTTCGTGTGAGTTGTTTACAACATAGAAATGGGCTAAATTCGGTACACACGGGGGTACTTTATTATATGGGTATCTCAGACAATATACCAAGGGACATCCAAACAGAAACCCAGGTTAGGTTAGATTAGGTAAGTTTAGGTCAGGTAAGGATATATATTACGGCAGACACCGAAAAATCGCCTCCACCTATCCCACCGAATAATGGACGAAGGAGTAACGTCATAAATATGGAGCATATAAAAACTTTATTCTACGAATAGGAGCCATAACAAAACAGAAGACGAAAACCGTCTTCTGTCGGATAGTTATTCGAGATTACTTATTTATAAGCTTCTTTATAAGAGCGCCAACACCTGCATTTTCATAGCTCTTGGTCTTTCTTGTGATCATAACCGCTATAACGAGAGTTGCGATGCTGAAGAGAACACACATCCAACCGCTGAAGGTAAGAGAAACTGTACCGTAATTACCCGCCTCACTGTTAAGGATAGCCGTACCTACGATAAGCCAGAAAGCATTCCATACTACACTTAATGTAGGAAGCACAACCTTGCTTCTCTTATTAACGAGTTTGAGGGGAATAAGTGCCGCAAAATAAAGGATACCTGCTACAAATAAGATGATGGAGAATACCTTAACGAAGCCCATATCATCCGCCGTATAATAATCAATGATCTTTGCCGGCATACTGTAACCGCCTGCCGAGAGCTTAACGTTCTCTGCCATAAAGAAAATGAAGCTGAAGAGCATACACACCGCCGTACCTATGTGCCATATAAGTATTCCCATGTTCGAAATAATACTCTTTACCGAATCAAGGCTGAGGCCCAATGCCTGAGTATTTCGTGATACGGGTCTGTTAACCGTAGGCTGAGCATTTACCGAAGCTCCGCACTCTGCGCAGAATGTTGCGCCCTCTCTCATCTGTGATCCACACTGCTTGCAATACATAATTTTTTACCTCTTTCTTTTTATTTTTTTATTTTTATTTTTTTAATTATGTTTTATTTTCGCTTCGGGACTTGCTCCCTTCGACGATATTCATTATACACCGGTTATATTGCAAGCTGTAAATTCGGTTTTACACTATTTGATACTTCTTTAAATCAACACAGAGAACAATACGATACTCTGATTCGGATTCGGCTCTGTAATTTTCCCACTCGGATATTAAATTATTTTCTTCACAGTAAAAGTGACAACATGATATTATCTCATTATCTCTCATATCCGAAATTTTTTCTCATTCGATATCTTGTAACCTTTTGAATCTGCAAAAAATACGTGAAATATCAGCAAGCAGCTTTTCCGGTCTCATCATCTGTTCACCGCCCTTATTTTAATATATCATTTTCTTTTTTAAGTAAATCTCTCGGTATAAATCCCCCCAATTTACAGATACTATTATCAGCAACTGTAAATCAAGGAGATTTTTATATATGAAAGCGCCCGGAGGAAGTACCCTTGGGGTGCAACAGGAATAGTTCGTAGAATCGAGGAATATGGTATAATAGGACAAACATCGAAAAAACCGCATAAACACTAGGGTTTTCGCTGATTTTTGTCCAACTCAATTTGCACAAAATCCAGTAAAAATTGTTTTTTGATCAAAAAAGCGAGGTGCAGCTTACATATTATGATGCCGGATGAGCGATATGTTCATCCGGCTATTATTGGTTATGTTGGAGTGGTAATAAGTAATTTATCGTGCTATAATAAAAATAGATCATTTATGATATGAGGGGTATTGAATTGGATTACTTAATAGAACTAGTACACGATTTTAGAAATTCCATTGAAGAAGCAAAAGAACAAGGTGAATTTAATGGAGATCGTAGATTTAGGGACTTCCCCACAGGCTGTTGTGGTATTACTACAGATTTACTGGCCAAATTTTTATTAGATAACCGTGTTCGCATAAAAATGGACTATTTCTGCGGTACATATTACGACATTGATTTAGAAAACCCAAGCCACGCATGGTTGGAATTAGACAATGGTCATATAATTGATATTACGGGGGATCAATTTAAATATTATCCTGCTCCGCTCAAATTTAACAAACCTGTTTATGTGGGGGATATATAGTTATTTTCACAAAGCATTCGAAATAAATTTAAAAGAAAGCTATAGTATGCAATATGAATTAGATAATACAAAGTCCCGTAATTATCTTAGCCGGGCAGAGTTGTATCAGATAATTCTTAGCCATATGTAAAAATTATGAGCACAAATTGGATCAGGGGTTGTAAATTTTCGCGGTTTGTGTTATTATAATTATGGGTATTTATATCTATGAAAGGAGGAGCGCATATGGGTACAAATAATTCTGTTTTGACACGAGTATTTACGCAGAATATGCTAAGGGATCTTATGTACGATTGTAATGACGCTCCGCTTCTTTCTAACATAGTTAAAAGATATGAAATAAAGTATAACGGCGACTCTAAGAATGAAAACATTATATCCGAAATATATCAATATTTGGGTTCTTCTTATAGAAATGAATATTTTTATAAAAACACACTATTGAACAAGTTGATTATTAGCGCACATCGATTAAAAACAACAACCGCTTTAACTGAAGTGCCTGTAGCAAAATCAAAAGCTGATTTTATTATGATCAATGGTAAGGCAGTTGTATATGAGATTAAAACCGAACTGGATACTTTTGAAAGATTAGAGTCTCAGATATCAGATTATTATAAGGCATTTGATCATGTATGTGTTGTTACAAGCGAATCTCAAGCAAAGGAACTTTTGATTAGATTTAAGAATAGTCCTGTTGGCGTATATGTTCTTACTGACAAGAACACACTGAGGAGACTTAAAGAACCGCAAGAATTCAGAGGCAATCTTAATAAAGAACAAATTTTTAAAATTCTTAATAAGCCAGAATATGAAAATATTGTAAAAAAGACTATTAAGGGATTACCTAATGTAACGCCTGTTCAATATTATCGCGAATGTAAAAGAATTGCCTGCGAATTGCCGCTCAACGAGTTGTACAGTTTATTTTTAAAAGAATTAAAAAAGAGAAATAGAATAGATGTAATTGATTTTGATCAAATTCCATATGCATTAAGATTTTTAGTATATTTTTCAAAATTTCAAAAAGATCAACTTGTTGAACTTAATGATTATTTGAAACAACCTTTTAAAGGAGTGAAATAGTTGTATTATCCTATACTTAGAGGGCGACAAAACGAGTTGCTTGCAATTAAAGAACTTTTAAATGCTTCGGTATTAAGCGACAAAATTATTCCTATTATTGAACCAGTAAAATTGTCGCCGACTTTGGTAAACACATTAACTGCATTTACAGAAGCTAATCGTGATTTAATATTGATTCGTAATCCTAAAGTTGGTTCGTTTAACGTAGATGCTAAAAATAGCAAAAATGCACAATATAAAGAAAAATTAAAAAAGATCTTGGACGAGAAAAAAGTGTTGCGAGGAGTAATTGTTGATAAGGCAACTCCCGAAAGAGTATCAAATATGCGCCAAAAGGGAGCAACTGATGAAGAGATAATTTCTCTTTGCACAAATCCAGATTCAATAAAGTTCCATGAGGAAGCTTTTAGCGGGAGCTCCGATGTTAGAACTGTGGTTCCTTATGCTCCGGCATTTAGAAGAATACGGAAAAATAGAATTTTATTAGAAGATAAATTCAACAAGAGAAATCGAAATCAAGACTATGTGGATGATCCTGATGAGTTCTTTTCTAATGACCATATTTACTTTGAAGATGACGGCTATGTTGGATTCTCTGACTATTCCATTATAGGACAAGAATATTCCGAATCGGGCTTTGCTCCGTATGCTGTTGCAATTCACATTGTTTATTTCGATAAATTTCAAGAGTTGAGGGTTCGACATTTTGTTTCAGAGGATAACGATGACATAAGCGACCCGGCAAACAAATTTTACCAAGCGGTAAAGCAATTAGTTGAATGGAATAAAACAATGCGACTTGATACCATAGCCATAAAGACTTTTGAAAAAATATGCGAAGAACAGTCTTATCCTGGCCTTGGTGTTGTGAAAAAATTGTCTTTGATGCATCATCTCGAGTTGATAGGACGCTTTCTGGATGGGGATGTAAAATGATTTTGTGCAGTGAGTGTTTTCGCAATTTAGAAATCAAAGCAATCATTGAGGAACGTGGCTCTTTAGGTATATGTCCAATATGCGGTTCTAAAGAAGTTTCCGTTCTTGATACCGATCAAGATTCTACATTGTTTGGAATGTTTGATAATCTTATTTCGATATATACTGCAGAAGCGGACCTACCTGAAAATTACCCTGTAGATGAACGAAGAACGTTAGTCGATGCAATAAAAAATGAATGGGATATTTTTTCTGATATACCAGACGATTCTATTTTAGAAATTCTTAAAAGTTTGTCTCCAACTGTTTTAAATGACTATCCAATAGTGTTTGAAATGTTAGTGGGAATTCCAGAAAAGTACGACAAAGATTATTTACAGACCAATTCTATATTGCGTGCTGAAAATTGGGATGAATTTGTTGAAACGCTAAAACACAAAAATCGTTTTCATACAAATCTTATAGACACAGAATTGTTGGAAAAATACTGCATGGATATTAGTAAAGATATTCCTGTAGGAAAGCAACGTTTTTACAGAGGACGAATTGCTGAAGATCGCAACGGGTTTACGCCAAGTGAAATGAGTGCTCCGCCAAAAGAAAAGGCTTCGGATGGTCGAGCAAACTCTGCAGGGATAAGCCGGCTATATCTAACATATGATCGCGAAACAACTTTCCATGAGATTCGTGCCGCTGAATACGATTATGTTACAATTGGTACTTTTAAACAACTAAAACCAATTAAGGTTGTTGATTTGCAGCAAATACATAAAATTAGTTCTTTTAAAGTTGATGCCGATTGTATGGCTCTCGCAATAAATAGAGAGCACCTGATGAAGATCAACCAAGAAATGAGTCGTACTATGCGTAGAGGCGATAGTCCCTTGGATTATTTGCCTACACAGTATATCTGTGATTTTATAATGTCAATCGTGGACAATGATGGACAACCTGTTTTTGACGGAATAGAATATCAAAGTGCTATGCATAGCAGAGGATCTAATTTAGTGATTTTTGATCCTGATTCTTTCAAGTGCACATATAGCAAGACTTATGAGGTGAAAAAACTTCATTATACAAAAGAGCTTCTCACAAAACACAAATCCTAAAAGAAGGCGTCGCATTTCTGCGGCGTCTCTTAGTTTTTTGAAAAATCATTGAAATATGTTTATAATATTGGTGGGAGTTTTTGCGGAGTTATCCGTTTAATAAGTGAAAGGACATAAAAAACGTACCTTTCGGGAAGGAGAAAATCAATGGATAACGGTGCAAGTAGCTACCGCCGTTTCCTTGATGGTGACGACGAAGGCATTGTTGAAATAATCAAGGATTACAAGGACGGTCTGACTCTATATCTTAACGGATATGTAGATAACATTTTTGTTGCTGAAGAATTGATGGAAGAAACCTTCTTTAAAATCAAAAAATATATGCACTTTTTTGATAATTCTTTGCAGGCAATTCAAAAAGGCGTTGAAACTTTGAAAAGTTTTGGTGAAGAGCGTTTAACGTTAATCGCTCCAAGTGGCAGTGCTGCCGCAACATTTGCGTTAGATAACGAAATAAATTATATCGAAACTCCCAGGACCAATCATTTGCAAGTTATATACAAAAAGGATGCGGTGGATAAATTAGAACAATGGATGAAAAAATACCATATTCCAAAAGAGTTGTTTGATATAGTTTATATGGTCGCCGCCAAAGAATTAAAAGCAAAAAAATGCACAGAGTTTTTGAAAAACTGGAAAGCTGAAAACTTATAATTTCAAGTATAAATCTCCTTGTTTTACAGATACTATTATCAGCAACTGTAAATCAAGGAGATTTTTATATATGAAAGCAACTGGAATAGTTAGAAGAATAGATGGCCTGGGACGTGTAGTTATCCCTAAAGAAATCAGAAGAACAATGCGTATCCGTGAGGGAGACCCCTCATATACAACATTGACACCAATCGATAAGTTTTGCATTGCGATACATAGCATTGCACAAAGAATAACAGCGGAGTGAATTTCACTCCGCTTTAAATATCTCCGTATGAATTATTTATAAGACTTGTTTTACCGAAAAAGTTTTCATTTGGGAAATGTGTTTCTCGCCATTTGGGGTTATACTTATTATTATACTTTGAAAAACTCCAAGATTTTGTAGAAGTCGAACCTGATGACATATGCATTCTTTGAGCAAAATTATAACTTGCATAATACAAAACAAAAAACGAAAGTGTATCGGCGAACTGATTATATTCATCTAAAAGATATAGTTTGTGAGTATATTTATAATCATTTACCGAAAGATAAGTTTCTATCAATGCGATTTGGGTAGCGCCTTGGTATATTGAAACATAGTCAAAAGACCCGCGAGACAGACAATAGCAATGAAATATTTCTCCGCTGTCCAACGCTATTACGTAAAAATTTTTTAGAAAACCATGTTTTGAAAACGCAATAACTCCATAAATGTTATCATTTTCGTAAAGGTGAAAAACTCTTGTCAAATTTGCCTCGCCAAACAGATAACGCAAGGGAATATAGTTAACCCATTTTGAAATATTATAGATACCTTTTATTGTCTTTTCTTTGTTGGAAAGCGTTATTGATTGCATGCGGCTGATACTTCCTGCATCACCACTATAATAAAAATTTTCACCCTCGATATCATAGGATTGTTTAATGTTTGATGCCGTTTGAGAAATTTTTATAATCATCAAATCACCGCCTTTGATTTTATTATATCACAATTGACTCTAAAAGTAAATTACTTCAGTATAAATCCCCTTGTTTTACAGATACTATTATCAGCAACTGTAAATCAAGGAGATTTTTATATATGAAAGCAACAGGAATTGTAAGAAGAATCGATGATCTGGGACGTGTAGTTATCCCCAAGGAAATAAGAAGAACAATGCGTATCCGTGAGGGAGATCCTCTTGAAATATTTACCGACCGTGAGGGCGAGGTAATCTTTAAAAAATATTCACCCATAGGTGAGCTTAACACCTTTGCACAGCAATATGCCGAGGCTCTGTCAAAGACCTGTGGTCTTAATATTATCATTACCGACCGAGACTCTGTCATTGCCTCTGCAGGTGTACCAAAAAAGGATTATCAGGATAAGACCCTTTCCTCTGAACTTGAAAAAATTATAGAGGACAGAAATATTTTTATATGTGAAAAAGAAAAGGACCGCTTCAATCCCATATCGGACACCGCTGACGGTTATTATACCATGATAGCAATGCCTATAATCACCGAAGGAGATATCAGCGGCTGTGTATGCTCGCTTCACCGTGACGGCGATACCGTTGATATGGACGCCGAAACCGAAATCAAGCTTGTTCAAACCGCCGCGTCCTTCCTCAGTAAACAGTTAGAAAGTTAACAGAAGTTCTGTATTTGGGGATTGTTGGGACGATAAATTACAGTTTGCGGGTCCGACCCGCGGCGAATGATCGGGCATGAAGCTTGTGAAAATCTTAAGTTTTGTACCCGAAGTGAAGTGAACTATAAACTACAGTTTATCGAGCAGTTTACCGGAACGATATGTCTTTAATATCCGAAGGATACGAGCCCCTGCCTTCCCTAGCAGGGAAGGGGGACCACGGCGGTGGTGGATGAGTAGAACAGATTTATAACTAAAGATTATTTAATGCAACTGAACTTAATAAAACTATAAGTTTTATTTAAATAAGATGATTTACAAAAAAGTTAGTCGATACGGGGTTCTACTCATCCGTCATTGGGTAGAATTTTCCAACCGCTTGAAAGCGCTTAGAAAATTCCACCAATGCCACCTTCCCCGCTGGGGAAGGCTATTAGTGTAGCGCTCTCCGTTAGTTTATTTAAGACATTTTGTCACAGCAAACTCACCACTAAACTACAATTTATTGCTTGTCTTATTTCGGGCATTGAATTAACGATACTTGCAAACTTCAAGCCCGAAGAGCAGGGTGCAGGGCAAAGCCCTGCCTTCCTACATATTTGCTCTTATGATTTCAGCTTGTTCAAGCAGGTGTGTAAGGATAGCGTCACGTTCGCTGTCTTGCGCCTCCTTGGATTGACTGTGAGCCTCAAGAACACAGTCGCCGCGGTAACCTATTTCCTTTAACAGACTGGTGAAATCATTAAAATCTATATTTCCGTCTCCCGGAATAAGATGATCGTCATAACCACCGTCATTATCGTGGATATGAAGAGAGAGGGGAGTTATGTCGCATTCCTTTAAAATATCCGATTTAAAGCCCATATAGTTTGCATGACCGACATCATAACACCAGCCGAAATTTTCCGAATTTATTTCCTTAACAAGCTCAACTATGTTACGGGGATCGATAGAAGCACCTGTTTCAAGATTTTCGGAAAGAATTATTACATCATGCTCTGCCGCTTTCTCAATCCAAGGCTTTGTATATTCTGCATTAAGCCTTATAAAGCGTTCGGGATCGGTTATCTCGCTTTGATCTTCTTCGCGGTACATAGGATGAAGCACCATGTATTTTGCACCCAAGATGCTTGCCGCCTTTACCGTTCTGCCGATGATATCCCCGCTGTCCGCGCCTCCCGGACAATGGGAATGGGTATAAGGTATACCCTTCTTTTCGGAAAGCTCCCTTAAATTCTCCGCCCATAATATATAATCATCGGACAGAAATGGTGATTCCTTTGAATATACCCAATAATCAAAAGCCATATCAAGAGCTTCAAACCCTATAGACGCCAGTCGTTCAATTGCCTTCTCTGCCGGATATCCCTTTGGAAATACCGAGGTTGTTGTTACAATGCGTGGTTTCATTTTTTCACTTCCTTTAAACGAATTATATCATGGATACCGAATTATTTCAAGGTATCGGCAGACTACTTGTTGGGAATAGACATTAAATAACGGACAGTATTTTAAGCAATACTGTCCGTTTAAATTTATTACGCTTCTGTCTTAATAAGCATCTCTTCAACGTAAGAGTCGTAGTCGGTCTGCTTATCGTAGAAAGAGCCGGGTGTTACGTCGATAATTCTGTTCGCAACGGTCTGTGTAAACTGGTGGTCGTGAGAACAGAAGAGAATGGTTTCGGTAAAGTCACAAAGACCCTTGTTGAGAGCCTGAATAGATTCAAGGTCAAGATGGTCGGTGGGCTCGTCCATGATGAGAACGTTTGAGGCCTCAAGCATCATCTTACAGAGCATACATCTTACTCTCTCACCACCGGAGAGAACCTTTGCACTCTTGCCTGCCTCGTCACCCGAGAATAAAAGTCTACCGAGCCATCCGCGAACGTCTGCCTCGTATACGAGATCACTGTAATTACGAACCCAGTCGATAAGGGAATCCTCACAGCCGTCAAAATACTTAGAGTTATCCGTAGGGAAATAGGACTGAGAAGTGGTAACGCCCCACTTGATCTCACCCTCATCGGGCTCCATCTCACCTGCAAGGATAGCAAAAAGTGTAGTTCTTGCCACGGGATCGCTGCCTACGAAAGCAACCTTATCATCGGGACGGATAATGAAGCTTACATTATCAAGAACCTTGCGGTCACCGACAGTCTTGGAAAGATTGGTAACGGTAAGAACCTCGTTACCGATCTCACGGGTAGGCTTGAATGCGATATAGGGGAAACGGCGGGAGGAAACCTCTTCCGCTTCAAGTGTGATATTGTCAAGAAGCTTTTTACGGCTTGTAGCCTGCTTATGCTTGGATGCGTTTGCGCTGAATCGGGAGATAAAGTCCTGTAATTCCTTGATCTTCTGCTCAGCCTTCTTATTCTGCTCCTTGATCTGGCGCTGACGAATCTGTGTATACTCAAACCAGAAATCGTAGTTACCTACAACGGTGGTGATCTTACCGAAGTCAACGTCAACGATATGTGTACAGATCTTATTTAAGAAGTGACGGTCATGGGATACTACGATAACCGTATTGGGAAAATCAATAAGGAAGTTTTCAAGCCAAGCGATGGTCTCAAGATCGAGATGGTTGGTGGGCTCGTCCATGAGAAGGATATCCGGGTTACCGAAAAGTGCCTGTGCAAGAAGAACCTTAACCTTTATATCGGCAGAAATCTCACCCATGAGCATATAGTGGTACTCGGAATTGATACCGAGGCTGTTGAGAAGGATCTCCGCATCGGACTCTGCGGTCCAGCCGTCGATCTCGGCAAAGCGTTCCTCCAATTCGCAAAGGATCATACCCTCTTCCTCGGTCATTTCTTCCTTGGAATAGTAATATTCCTTCTTTTCCATAATATCGCAAAGCTCGGTATTACCCATGATAACGGTATGGAGAACGGTATGCTCGTCAAACATAAAGTGGTCCTGCTTTAATACCGAGATTCTTTCCTTGGGATCACGGTTTACCTCACCGCTTGTCTGCTCGATCTCACCGGAGAGAATTTTTAAAAGTGTGGACTTACCCGCACCGTTTGCACCGATAATACCGTAGCAGTTACCGGGGGTAAAGCTTAAGTTTGCATTTTTGAAAAGTGTTCTTCCTCCGTACTGGAGGGAAAGGTCGTTGGTTGAAATCATGTTTATATCCTTTTTATTTTTTTATT
>SVTI01000010.1 GCA_015063855.1 Oscillospiraceae bacterium | reverse complement strand
GAGGATTCGAACCTTAAGAAGGTCAGCGCGTTAAGAAAACAGTCCGGGGGACTGTTTTTAGCGATGAGCGTGAGGCGGTAACGCCGAACGAAGGAGTCTGCAAGGCTATTGCCGCAGCAGAATGCGAATCCTGCCGGGCGTGTAACAAAATAAACTTTTGTCAACTGACAAGGTGACTTTTTTGGTGATATCCGTCAGATTGAATACATACGATACACCTAATATATGATATCTGCTTTTCAGATAGAATACACTTTGTGTATCACAACATTTAAATATAGTGAATAACACCCCTCTTTTAAGCCTAAACTAACCAAAAAGAGAGGTGTTTAATTATTAAAGGCTTTGCAATGAAAAGAATCGGCGAGACAGGCTGGATCGAGAAGGAAAAACCGAAATGCGGACCCCTTGACGCTCTTGTGCGTCCTATTGCCATATCCCCCTGCTCATCCGACGTCCATACCGTATGGAAGGGAGCTCTGGGCAACCGACACGATATGATACTCGGTCATGAAGCTGTAGGTGAGGTCATCGAGGTAGGCGAATACGTACGTGACTTCAGACCGGGAGATCGTGTGGTTGTTCCCGCAATCACCCCCGATTGGAATTCTCTTGAAGCCCAGGGAGGCTATTCTATGCATTCGGGAGGAATGCTCTCGGGCTGGAAATTCTCTAACTTCAAGGACGGTGTCTTTGCCGAATGCTTCCACGTAAACGATGCTGACGGAAATATGGCACATCTGCCCGAAGGGGTATCTCCGGAGGCGGCAGTTATGCTCTGCGATATGATTCCCACCGGCTTTCACGGTGCCGAGCTTGCCGAGGTAGAATACGGCGACACGGTATGCGTTATCGGTATAGGACCCGTAGGACTTATGTCGGTTGCAGGCTCTGCCCTTCGCGGTGCATCCCGAATAATGGCTGTCGGCTCACGTCCCGACTGCATTAAGATCGCAGGAGAATACGGCGCCACCGATATCATCAATTACCGTAACGGTTCCATCCTCGAGCAGGCTATGAAGCTCACCGAAAACAAGGGTGTCGACCGTGTTATAATCGCAGGCGGTGATAACGATACGTTCATCGATGCGGTAAAAATGCTCAAACCCGGAGGTAAGATAGGTAACGTCAATTACCTCGGTGAGGGTGAATATATCCGTATTCCACGTACCGACTGGGGAAACGGCATGGGACACAAAACTATTGCAGGGGGTCTTATGCCGGGAGGACGAAGAAGGGTTGAAAAGTTAGCTTCACTTATAAAGTACGGCAAATTAGACCCCGAAAAAATGCTCACTCACCGTTTTGAGGGCTTCGGACATATCGAGGAGGCTCTGCTTCTTATGAAGGACAAGCCCAAGGATTTAATTAAACCTGTGGTAACGATAAAATAAGACTGTCTTAATGACAGCCTTATTTTTTATCTTTTATTAATTATGCAACTGTGAAATAGTAAAGTCTTGTTGTACCATCGTTATATCTTGCACAAAGAGTATAGTTACCTGCGCCGATCTTAGCACCGTAGGTGTAAACGCTCACACCGTTGATCCTTGCAGCGGTGAAGCCAACGACCTTATTCATTACAACACCACGGTATGCCACAGCTCTGCCCTTACCGATAAATACGTCACGGAGATTATCGGTATCGAGATCGCAGATATAGGTTCTGCCGTTCTTAACCTCAACGGTGGGCTCGGCAGCCTTAACGTCGGTTCTTACGTGTGCGTTAATGATCTTGGTATTATAGCCTTCGTAGGTGATATCGTTCCAAGCTGTTGCGGCACCGCCGTAATAAACGTTCTGAATTGCAGTATTGGTCTTGAAGCAGCTGAGAGCGAAATGTGTAACGTCAGCGGAGATCTCAACCTCTGTTACAGCAGTTCCTCTGTAAGCTCTCTTGTTATTGTTGGTTGCAAGATTAACCTTTCCTGCGAGAGCAGAGCATCCGTCAAATGCTTCAACCATGTTGTTAACGCTTACAGGAATTACGGGAGCACTCTTAAGAGAAGTACAGTTTGCAAATGCACGCCAGAGAGAGGTTACACCTGCGGGAAGTGCGGGAACGCTTGCAAGCTTAGCACAGTTTGTAAATGCAAAGCTCATATCTGTAACGTTTGCGGGAATATTTGTAACTGTAGTAAGAGATTTACAATCCTTGAATGCACCGTAAACGGTAACTACGCTTGCGGGAATTGAAGGAGTGGAGGTGAGTGCTGTTCCCTTATAGGTATTGTAAAGAACCTTAACCGTTGTAGGAATAGCGGGAGCGGATGTCATTTTAGAACAACCTGCGTAGGTCTTGGAAAGAATGGTTACGGGGATACCGTGGAGATTACCGTTGATAGCACCGTAGGAGGTCTTGGTTGTATCGGTTACAACTACGTTCCAGCCTGCGGGTGCGCCGAGCTTATTTGCAGTAGCGTAGGTATAGGTATAATCGCCTACCGTGTAGGATGTCTGCATAGCAGCGCCGCATACCGTACATACACCGTTTGCAAAGCTGTGGTTTTCACATTCGCTGGGAGCTACTACCTCTTCTTCCCACTGAGCGGTAACTGTAACATCCTGACCCCATGTGTAGGGCTGAGTTCCCCAACCGTCAGACCAAAGATCGGAGGATGTACCTCTCTTCCATCCCTTAAACACGCAGCCGGACTTGGTAGGTACGGGGAAACCGCCGATAACGTCAGCAAGCTTCTGATCGTCCATGAAAGTATAGGTGGAGCTGTAGCCTGCGGGCATTGCACCGCCGTTGGTATCAAAGGTAAGAGTGTACTGCTTGGGAGCAGCCTCGGTCCACTTAGCAGTATAGGTATAAGTAGCACCGGTAAGGATGCCTGCCGCAATAATACCGCTTGCAAATTCGTTGGGAGTAAAGTCCGCAAGGCCCTCAAGAGTCATGGCAGTAAGCTCTGCATTATCCTTCTCAATTGAATTGTAAATAACGGTCATAAGGTCACCGAGATAATAGAAGGTGGGAGATACACCTAAGCCGTTATAATAGATAACACCGATATAGGTATTAAAGGTGGCATCAAGCACCTGATTTGCAGGATGGTAAACTCTGATAGTGAGGATACCTCCGCTGAACCCGTTTGCAATACCGAGAGCGTTTGCTTGCACAGTACCTGCAGTTGCTCCAGAATTTGCATTGTAATAACCACCGTTGAAATCGATATTAAACTCACAAAGTCTGTCCCATTTGTATCCTGTTCCGATGAATCCGGGAATCTCATCCTGAATATAGGCAGCGGATGAGGTAAAGGCAGGAATCATACAGAAAAGCATAGTTAATACGAGCACGAAAGATAATAATTTTTTCATAACAACCTTCCTTAAACAATTTATTTATGGTATTATTATACAACTTATTTAACAAAAAATCAAGTATTTTTAAACATTTCACCGTTTTTTTATTAACGCAGGCGCAACAATTTGCGACTGTTCCCGACAAAAACTCAAAAAACTATTGATAAAAGTATAATATTATGTTATAATGGTTTAAATTATATTTTTAGGAGGCTTTTTTGAAATGAAAAAGTTTTTAGTTTTATTGTTAGCTATGCTTCTTTGCTTCTCCTTAGTTGCATGTAACGTAACCATCTCTACAAATGACAAGGATGATGAAAAGGAAGAAGAAAAAGAAGATAAAGACGATAAGGACGATGCAGATGACGCAGAAGATGCCGATGACAAGGATGATGTAGTGGATAATTCCGACAAGAGTCATAAGGAGCTCCTTATCTACACTATTGAGGATTATTCCGAAGAGGGTATCTGCTACTTCTGTGACGAGGACTGTGACGAGGATGCTGTAATTTGCGAGGATTGTGAATCCATGACAGAGTGCTTCTACTGTATGGAAGAGCTTGATAAGGATGAGATCATTCTTTGCGAGGACTGTCTTGCAGACGACGTAGCATACGAGGAAGCTTTAGATAACAATCTCTGTATCGATTGCGGCGAAAAGCTCAGCGACGGTGAAGAATACTACTGTGCTGACTGTGAAGAGGCATGGGACGTAGAGGGAGAAGAGGAAGAAGACACTTGTCTTGACTGCGGCGCTGCTCTTGAAGAGGATGACTTCTGATACTGTAAGGATTGTTTAGACGAGGATGCCGAAGCATATGAGGAAGAGGACGGCGAGCCCGAATATTGCTACTATTGCGAAGAGCTTCTCGTTGGCGATGAATGGTTCTCCTGCGATGCTTGTTGGGAAAGCGAGACCTGCGTTCGTTGCGGTAAGGAGCTTAGCGATTTCGAATATGCAGTTTGCGAGGATTGCGAATCATTCTAAGATAAATTCTAAGTAATTAAAACACACCGATTTACAAAATCGGTGTGTTTTTTCTCTTAGAACAGTATATATACGCCCTCTTTTGAATCTCGGATAGTAAATCCGATCCTCGGAAGAGCTATACCGCAAATATCTGTCTCAGAATTTATATCCTGCTTGAGACTCTCCTTGTATTGCCAACGGTGACGGGAATAAAGATCTACCGAAATAGCGGCTTTGTCCGGATATTTCATAATAAGACGGTCACCGTCAACGTATAATTCATCGACCGTCCTCTCGTATGACAATGCACCGCAGAAATCGGAGAGCTTCTCCGAGTATTCCCAAAGCATCCCCTTCTCTGTAGCTACGAAATATCTGTCATGTAACTCATCATACCAAGCCTTTGTGGGAGAATCATCCGTACCGATAAGTATTTCATGTTTCCCATGTCTTGATATTTTGCCCTTGCTTTCTTTTTTGCCGGTAAGATCGATCTCTGCATCATAAATCAATTCAGCATCATTGTTATGATCGAGGGTATATACCAAAAGCCTCTTATCATCAGTTATATCAAGAATCCTTGTATGTGCTCTCTCATCCCTTGTACAGCAGGTCATAACTCCGCAGGAGATATGAACTACACCAGCCCTTTCGGTAATGGCAGTATCATAATCGTGTCCCATGTGAAAATGAGCGCTGACCCATGCCCTTATCTGCGGATTATCATGGAGCAGCTCCACCCATCGTTCCGCTTTGAAGGTCTGGTCGAGATAGGTATCAAGTGCCGCATTGTGCATAGGTCTGTCACAGCGAAGCCCCGAGCCTGCTACGGGAGCATGAGCAATAATGATACAGGGCTTATCGCGGTTGTCCTCTATGACTTTTCTTGCCCACTCATACTGCTCGTCTGAAACGTATACGGTATAGGGGGTCATAAAGTCCTCGACAGGCTGACGCTCTATCGAAAGGCTCACTACAAGTACACCGTTAAAAACATAAGATTTATACGTGCACTCCGAAAAGACCTTACGGTAGGTAGCCTCGGGATCATATTTATTCACATTCTCAAGCCAGTATTCAACATCATGATTTCCGTAGATCAGATGAAAAGGACAGCCAACCATCGAAACGTATTCCTTAGTTTCAAGGAGTCCCTCCTCGCTTCTCATCCGTGATCCGCCAACGTCCCCCATAACGAAGGAAAAACCGGGTTTGAATTTCTTTATCTGCTTCATCTTAAAGCCGAGATTTTCAACCTCCGCCTTCCAGTATTGAAGATCTCCTATAATCGCAAGTCTCATAGTACACCTCTGTATTTTATATAAGTATTATACTACATAAATAAGGAAAATACAATAATAAATGCTTGATTTCTGCCGAATTTGATGATATAACAATAATATAAGATTCAGAACGGAGAAGATTTTTGAAATGGGAAAAATATATTGTGTTGTATCCCATACCCATTGGGACAGAGAATGGTATAAGCCCTTTGAGTGTTTTCGGATGCAGCTCTGCGAGCTTATCAACAATCTTTTTAATATAATAGATCAATACCCAAGCTATATATTTCACCTTGATGCACAGACGATAGTCCTTGAGGATTACCTTGAAATTTACCCGGAGAACCGTCCTGTACTCGAAAAGTATATCAAAAGCGGTAATATCATCGTAGGTCCCTGGTATCTGCAGAATGACTATTACCTGACAAGCGGTGAAGCCACCATTCGGAACCTCCTTGTCGGCAAGGAGCTTTCAGAGCAATTCGGAGCTTGCGGAAAAGTAGGCTACTCTCCCGATCAATTCGGAAACATATCTCAGCTTCCCCGTATACTCAACGGCTTCGGTATAGATAATTTCGTATTTGCCAGAGGCTTTGAGCCCTATGAAACAGATGAAAAAGGGGAAAAGCATTTAACAAACGCTCCCTGCGAATTCATATGGGAGGGTGCTGACCAAAGCGAGCTTTTTGCCGTATATATGAAGCATTGGTACAACAATGCTCAACGCTTTTCAGCAGATATAGACAAATCGACAGAGCTGCTTAAGGAAATCGAAAAGAGCTTTGAAGCAACCACCTGTTCTCCTTATCTTCTTCTCATGAACGGTGTAGATCACCTTGAGGCTCAGGAGGATCTTTTTCCCATACTTGACAAGCTTAATAAGGGTCGGGAACACAATATAATAAAGCAGGTATCTCTCTATGATTATATCAATAATCTTCGAAATTATGTTGAGAAAAATAACATCAAGCTTCCCCGATACCGCGGAGAACTTCGACACGGCGGAGATTCCTCCATATTGCAAGGAACTCTCTCCTCACGAAGTTATCTGAAAATAGCAAATGTCAAAGCACAGACCCTGTTGGAAAACTATATAGAACCCCTCTATTCGATGCTGACCCTCTGCGGCTTTGAGGATATATATCCCCGAAATTATATGCGTTATCTTTGGAAGCTGCTTATGCAGAACCATCCCCATGATTCTATCTGCGGCTGCAGCCGTGATGAGGTCCACCGTCACATGGAGGACAGATTTCTTCGTATAAACGAAATCGCCGACACACTCATAAACGGGGGAATGGAGCTTGCGGCATATCACAACGCTATGGCAATATCGGATAAGAATGCATACTCCATTGCCGTAGCCAATACCTGTACAAAAAGCTTTGACGGTATAGTTAATGTCACGGTAAGATTCCCCGAAAATGAAAACGTAAATAATTTTATCATCACGGACAAATCCGGAAGAAATGTTGAGTTCGGTCTTATATCAAGACGCAGAGAAATGCATGATTTTTTCTCCGCTATAAATCTCCCGGGCAGACAGCATGCAGATGTATTTGAAATATATCTGCCTGCAGAAGATATCAAGCCCATGTCCTTCGGCTTCTTCAAGGTCATACCCTGCGAGGGTAAACTGCTCCCCGTCGAAGAATTAAAAGAAAATCATCTCGAAAATGAGCATCTCAGAGTTACTGTGAGTAACAGGGGTAATATTGATATCCTATGCAAAGACAACGGCAGAATAATAAAAAATTGTATTTTGCTTGAAGACAGAGCCGACAAGGGCGATTCCTATAACTTTGTCGCTTGCGATGATACTCCTATTACAAGTGACTGCTTTGTCCCCGAAATAAAAATCATCAAAAACAACAGATACAGGCACTCAATATCGGTCAGATACAATATGGAGCTTCCCGCCTTCTACGATTTTGAAAAAGAGGAAAGAAGCAAGGAAAAAAAGACATCTGCCTGCGAGCTTATCTTAAGCCTTGACATGAATTCAAGGTATCTGACCACAGAATTTAAAATTGACAACCGCAGCTGCGATCACAGACTTCGTCTGCTTGTAAATTCTGATATTACAGCAAATGAATTTGAGGCAGATATTCCCTTCGACATTATCACACACAGAGATGAGGCTATCCACCCTCAGATGATCGATGTCTGTTATCCCAATACAAGCTTTGCCGCTATCAATGACAGTGAAAAAGGGTTGGCTCTGTTCACCGAAGGAAGCCATGAGGTTGCCAAGATAAACAAAAGTTCTCTCGCCCTTACGCTCGTACGTTCAACAGGTTGTATCGTACACAACACGGGAAGTCAGTGGATATGTCCCGAAAATCAGTGTATAAGGGTTACTAAGGGCAGACTGGCTCTATATCCTTACGACACGGATAAGCATAATTCACTTTCGCGCGAAGCACAGGGCTTCAGAGCAGCTCCGCTTTGCTGCTGTGTCCCCTGCGATACAAGGAAATTAACAGGAGGCAGACCGGCGGTGCAGGATTCTGTCATAAGCGAAATATTTTACCGCGACGACAAGTATTCTCATATAGCTCTTACAGATAATAATATTATGAGTGTTGATAACGATTCCTTGGTGATTTCCGCCTTCAAGCTTGCTGAGGACGGTGAGGGGATAATTGTAAGACTGTTTAATCCCTGCAATCATTCGTTATCAAGTACAATTAAGATATCAGGGAATATCTATACCTCGGATATGGACGAAAAAATCGTTGAGCTTATCGGTCATAACAGTGCAATGGTAACCCTTAGATCAAAAGAAATACTGACACTGTGTGTATATATATAATTTTTGCAAATCAGCATTATTTTACAGCTTAAAGGCTCTTTCCTTTAAGCTGTAATCTCTTACTTAGGCTCGGATATTTCAGAATAATATCGAATAACAGCTCCCTTTTTATATACAAAACCAACAAAACACAAGCCTCAAAAACGGATTTGTTTATCTCTTTAATCAAAATATAAAAAAATACAAAAAAACTATTGACAAACCGCTTACCCCGTGGTATACTTATATCCGCACTGCAAGAGCGGTGTTCGATATGCGAGAGTGGCGGAACTGGCAGACGCGCACGTTTGAGGGGCGTGTGGTTCACACCGTACGGGTTCAAGTCCCGTTTCTCGCACCACAAACAGTCTATCCAACGGATAGGCTGTTTTTGTTTTTGTGTCAGGTTTTACAAATACAACACAAATAAAACACTATTTTCTCTTGCTATATTATATATTATTTGTTATAATATATATAATTATGTTTATTTGAAGGAAAAAGCTATGAGGGGTAGATTTAAGATAGGTGATATTATAGTGATATCCACAATTCTCATCTTGATTGCCGCTTTGATCCTCTGCTCATTTTTGTCGGCGGGTAAAAATGCAAGCACTCTTGTTTTAAGTCAGGAGGGAAAGAAAACATATTATCCCCTTAGTGAGGATAATTGCTTTACAGTAAGATCAAAGGGCTACACCCTTGAAATAGAGATAAAGAAGGGTTCGGTGTCGGTCATAAGTGCCGATTGTCCCGACAACACCTGTGTCCACACGGGTAAGATATCAAAAGACTCTCAGATCATCGCCTGTGTACCCGCAGGTATTACCTTAACGATTTCGGGAGAGGAGGCGGACTATGACTTCGTCGCCGGTTAAAAGGCTCTCTGCCGATGCAATGCTTATCGGTGTTGCCATGATGCTCTCCTACCTTGAAGCTATTCTTCCCCTGTCCCTTATAGTGCCAATACCCGGTGCTAAATTAGGTCTTGCAAACGTGGCTGTAACCCTCTGCTTCTTTAAGATCTCACCTATAGATGCGGCAGCAGTAAGCCTTATAAGGATATCTCTTACAGCTCTTCTTTTCGGGAACGTACAATCCCTTCTCTTCTCACTTTTCGGAAGCGTCCTTGCCTACATCGGAATGTGTATAGCCAAGCTGTTTATCAAGCACCTGAGCTTCTACGGTATATCGGTTATGTGCGCCGCGCTTCACAACCTTGGTCAATGTCTGGCTGCAATGATCGTCCTCGGTTCGCCCGAAATACTATCATACCTTCCCCTTTTACTTATCTGCGCCCTTTTCTTCGGGCTTATAACGGGAGCTGTGATCACTCCTATCTCAAAAATAAAGGTATTTACAAATAATGCGTAAATTATTGTTAGTTATACTCTCGGCTCTTCTCTGTCTTTCCTCATGTCAGAAAAGGCCGGAATATATAAGCCGTGATATATATGCCATGAGCACCGTCATCTCGGTAAGCATTCCCGAGAATACAAAAAATAGCGATGCTCTTATAAAAAAAGCAGAGGAGCTTATATACTCCCTTGAATCCCTTTTGTCAGCAACCGATAAAAAAAGCGAAATATCCCGTTTTAATCAAAGCAGCGAGGGTACGAAGCTTTCAAAGGATACCTTGAAGGTAATAAGTACAGCCCTTGACGTTGCAAAAAACACAAATGGGGCATATGACCCTACCTGTCTTTATCTTACCGAGCTGTGGAATATAAGTGAAGGGGGATATCTGCCCACAGAGGACGAGTTATCCGAAGCACTCAAAAAAACAGATCATTCTCTTCTGAGAATCGATAAAGACACCCTAAAAAAAGAATCAACCGATATTCGAATAGATCTTGGGGGTGTTGCCAAGGGCTATGCCCTTGAAAGAACTGTTGAGCTCTTAAAAAAGGACTGCAACTTCGGTATGGTCTCCTTCGGAGGTAACGTAGGCGTATGGGGAGATAAGCCCGATTCTTCAAAATGGGAGATAGGCATAAAAGACCCCTTTAATACTAACGAGGTTATAGGTTTTTTCAAGGTCGATGAGGGATATATTTCTGTCTCGGGAGACTACGAAAGATACTTTGAAAAGGACGGTGTGAGATACCACCATATATTTGATCCCGAAACGGGTCATCCTGTCGATAACGGCATTCACAGCGTCGCCGTTTATACAAAGGACGGTGCATTGGGCGATGCCCTCTCTACCGCACTCTTTGTAATGGGCTATGAAGATGCCATTGAACTTTACGAAAGCGAAATATATGATTTTGAAGCTTTGTTTGTCACCGATGACGGTATATTTATGACCGACGGTGCAAAAAGGCTCTTTACGGAGAAATAAAATGAGAATTGAAAGAAGCGAAATAGACAAGCAGTACGGATATATGCATAAGATAAAGACTCTTATAGGCGGAGAAAAAAAGATATATATGCTTACCTTCGGCTGTCAACAGAACGAAGCGGACAGCGAGAGACTTGTCGGTATGGCACAGGAGATGGGCTATACGGTAACCGAGGAAAAGGACGAGGCGGACCTTATCATAATCAACACCTGCGCTATCCGCGAGCACGCAGAAAAGAAAGCTCTGTCGATCACAGGTCAGTGCAAACATTTAAAGACCAAAAATCCCGAGCTCGTGATCGCAATATGCGGATGCATGGTTACTCAGGGACACCGTGCCGATGCGATAAAGCACAGCTATCCCTACGTGGATATACTTCTCGATACATCCATGGTATACCGTTTTCCCGAAATACTCTATACTAAAATGACAAGCGGTAAGCGACAGTTCATGCTCGACCCCGAAAGCAAGGGAAATATCCCCGAGGGACTTCCTCAGTACAGAGAAAATAAGTTCAAGGCATGGCTTTCCGTTATGTATGGCTGCAACAATTTCTGTACCTACTGTATCGTTCCCTATGTACGCGGCAGAGAAAGAAGCCGTTTAAAGGAGGATATCTTACGCGAGGCAAGAGAGCTTGTATCAAAGGGTTACAAGGAAATAACCCTTCTCGGTCAGAACGTAAACTCCTACGGCAAGGACCTGGAGGAGGATTATGACTTTTCCGATCTTTTAAAGGATATATGCGCCATTGAAGGCGACTTTATCATACGATTTATGACAAGTCACCCCAAGGATGCCACTCATAAACTTATCGATACCATGGCAAGCGAGAATAAGATAGCGAAGCACTTCCACCTTCCCTTACAGGCAGGTAATAACAGAGTGCTCGATAAGATGAACCGTAAATACACAAGAGAAAAATATCTTTCCCTTGTCGACTATATGCGTGAAAAAATGCCCGATATCGGACTCACTACCGATATTATCGTAGGCTTCCCCACCGAAACCGAGGAGGAGTTTGAGGACACCCTTGACATACTCCGCCGTGTCGGCTTCGACAACATCTATTCCTTCATATATTCACCCAGAAAGGGTACACCCGCTGCAGAAATGGAAGGACAAATACCCGACGATATCAAGGGCGAGAGATTCCAAAGACTTTTAGATACACAGAACGAAATCTCATTTACAAGAAACCTCAACTACGAGCGTAAGCCAACTAAAGTGCTCGTAGAGGGCTGGAGCAAGACAGACAAGTCTATGCTTACAGGCAGAAACGAAAAGAACCGCCTTGTTCACTTCAAGGGCGACGAGAGCCTTATCGGTACCTTTGTTGATGTTATGATAACAGAGGCGGAGACCTATTCACTATTCGGAGAGCTTATTTGAAAGAGAGGAAAATGCTATGACCCCGATGATGCAGCAGTATTTAGCTGTAAAAGAGGAATATAAAGACGCTATACTTCTCTATCGTCTCGGCGATTTCTATGAGATGTTCTTTGAGGATGCCAAGACGGCCTCCCGTGAGCTGGAGCTTACTCTTACGGGAAGAGATTGCGGCGAAGCGGAGCGCGCTCCCATGTGCGGCGTACCCTATCACGCAGCAGAGACCTATATTGGAAGACTTGTAAACAAGGGCTATAAGGTAGTAGTATGTGAGCAGACCGAGGATCCCGCACAGGCGAAGGGATTGGTTCGTCGCGAGGTAACGAGAATCATTACACCGGGTACGGTTATCGGTCAGAATATTCCCTCTGCCACAAAAAATAACTATCTCTGTGCTATCTGCTTTTTAAAGGGCGAGATAGGTGTAGCCTTCGCCGATATTTCCACCGGCGATATGGCAGCGACCAAATTCGACGGTCCTGAATGCGTGACCCGTCTTATAAACGAGATAGCCGCCTATTCTCCTGCAGAAGCAATACTTAATATAAAAAGATATGACGTTCCCGATCTAAGCGTCTTTCTCGATCAGAGACTCAATGCCTTCGTCACAGACAGACAGAGTGAACGCTTTGAAATTTCCCATGTAAAGGAACTTATCGACAGGTGCTTTGAGGGCGAGGCTCACGAAACACTTAGAAGCGACCCTCTCCTCTGTTCAACCGTTGGTGCTCTTATTGACTATATTTTAGAAACACAGAAAACAGAGATCTCCTATATCAAGGAGATAAATGTATACCAGAGCGGCAGATATCTTGAAATGGATGCCAATACCCGCCGAAACCTTGAGCTCTGTGAAACCATGCGAGCAAAGGAAAAGAAGGGAAGTCTTTTGGGCGTCCTTGACAAGACCTATACATCTGCAGGAGCAAGAATGCTCAGAAAATGGATAGAGCAGCCCCTTGTAAACACCGCCCAGATCGTGATGAGACAGGGTGCGGTTGAGGAAATGTATTCGGATATGATGCTCCGTGATGAATTATCCGAATTACTGCGCGGAGTCCTCGACCTTGAAAGACTTATGTCCAAGATCATCTATGGCTCGGCAAACTCCCGTGACTTAAAATCCATATCGGCGACAATTTCCATTATACCTCAGATAAAAGCACTTATCTCTTCAGCCAAGAGCGAAGAGATAAACTATATATACAACACCCTCGATCCCCTTGAGGATATTTACGGTCTCATCGAGCGTGCCATAGTTGAAAAGGATCAGCCCTTCTCTGTACGCGAGGGCGGTATGATACGTAAGGGCTATAACGAGGAGGTCGACCGACTTAACGCCATTAAGGACGGCGGTAAGGGATATATAAAGGATATAGAGGTCAGAGAAAGAGAGACTACGGGTATTCCGAAGCTCAAGATAGGCTACAACCGTGTATTCGGTTATTATATAGAGATATCCAAGTCTTATACTGAGATGGCTCCCGATACCTATATTCGCAGACAGACACTAACTAACTGTGAAAGATACATTACCGAGGAATTAAAGGAGCTTGAGTCAGAAGTCCTCGGTGCGGCAGATAAGCTCGCCGCGCTCGAATATCAGCTCTTCACCGAGATATGCGGTATAATTTCAGCTCCGTCCAATCTTAAGCGCATTCAGGATACGGCGGCAGCCCTTGCCACCCTTGATACCTACCTTTCCCTCGGTACGGTCGCGGCACAGAATAACTACGTTCGTCCCGAGGTCGATTACAGCGACGTTATCACCGTTAAGGAGGGCAGACACCCTGTAGTCGAAAAATTCACCCGCGACGGTGTCTTCGTCCCCAACAACACTCTCCTTGACACAGCCCACAACCGAATGATACTCATTACAGGCCCCAACATGGCAGGTAAATCCACCTTCATGCGACAGGTAGCTCTTATCACCCTTATGGCACAGATAGGTTCCTTCGTTCCCGCAGAGGAAGCAAGAGTGGGCATTGTTGACAAGATATTCACCCGTGTAGGCGCAAGCGACGACCTTGCCTCGGGTCAATCCACCTTTATGCTCGAAATGAACGAGGTAGCTTACATACTTAAAAACGCAACCAAGCGTAGCCTTATCATTTACGACGAGATAGGCAGAGGTACCTCCACCTATGACGGCATGAGCATAGCACGAGCTGTAGTGGAGTACACCGCCTCAAAAAAGATCGGTGCCAAGACACTTTTCGCCACCCATTATCACGAGCTTACCTCCCTTGAGGGCGAGGTAGAGGGCGTTCGTAACTATAACATAGCCGCAAAGAAGCGCGGAGACGACATTACCTTCCTTCGTAAGATAGTTAAAGGTGCAACAGACGAAAGCTACGGTATCGAGGTAGCAAAATTAGCAGGTGTGCCCAATCCCGTAATCAAGCGCGCAAAGGAAGTTCTCGGTAATATCGAAACCGAAACAAGGCGCATTCCCACCGCTGTTACGGGCAATGACGAGGGCATGAATCTCACCTTTGAGGATTTTGCCAAGGATGAAGCCATACACAAGCTTAAAAACACAGATCTTAATATTTTGACTCCCCTTGATGCGCTTAATCTTATAGCGGATATTAAGAAAATTTTAGGATAAACAACCACGGAAAGGAGACTAAAGCCTATGGGAAGAATAAATCAGCTTGACTTTAAGGTTGCCAACCTTATTGCGGCAGGCGAGGTGGTAGACCGTCCCTCCTCCGCAGTAAAGGAGCTTCTCGAAAATGCAATAGATGCAGGTGCTGAGAATATAACCGTTGAGCTTAAGCGCGGCGGTGTCTGTTTCATCCGTATAACGGACGACGGTTGCGGAATGAGCGAGGATGATGTCTCCCTCTGTATACTCCGTCATGCCACAAGTAAAATTAAATATGCCACAGACCTTGACGGCATCACCACGCTTGGCTTCAGAGGAGAAGCTTTAGCCGCAATAGCGGCTGTTTCAAGGCTGCGTATAATGACAAGAACGCGTGACTCGGAAATGGGCACAGTTCTTGAATCTGAAGGCGGAACGGTGTCATCGGTTACCTCGGCAGGTTGTCAGGTCGGTACAACTGTTATAGTAGAAGATCTCTTTGCCAACGTACCGGCAAGACGTAAATTCTTGAAGAGAGATGTCTCCGAGGGTATGGCATGCTGTGCCGTGGTGGAAAAAATAGCTCTCTCCCACCCCGAAATCTCCTTTAAGCTTATAACCGACGGTCAGATGCGCTATATGACTGACGGCAAGGGGGATCTGTACTCTGCCATATATGCGGTCTTAGGAAGAGAGTTTTCAAAGAAGCTTATCAGAGTTGAAAGTTTGATGGAGGGCGTTTCGGTATACGGATTTATCGGTCAACCCGATAATACCCGATCCAACCGAAACTTCCAGAATTTCTTTATAAACGGAAGATACGTCCGTTCAAGAACGGCCATGTCAGCAATAGAGCAGGCTTATGAATCCTTCATTCCGTCGGATAAATTTCCCTCTTGTGTTTTAAACATAAAAATTCATCCCGCATTTGTGGACGTAAACGTTCATCCTACTAAGCTTGAGGTTAAATTCTCTGATGAAAAGAAGGTTTTCGATGCGGTATACTGCGCGGTACGCAATGCCCTTGAGTCAAGTGTACGCCGTCCCGAAATGAAGATAGAGCCTGCCTCGGTAAGCTATGAGGATATCAAGCTGAAAAATGCCTTCGTTCCGATATACGACCATGCGGACAAGGTGCTTTCACAAAAGCCGGAACAGAAGATATTCTTCGATCAGGACGAGAAGCCCTCGGACACAAAGGAAAGCGAGACGGTATATATCGTCGAATCGGAAATGGAAAAAGATGCTCCCATAGACGTAAAAATGCCCGTTATCGTTGAAGAGCCGAAGGTATTTACGGTAGAATCAGAACCCGAAAAGGAGACTGTATTCACCGAAGAGGAAAAAGAAAAAGAGCCAAAGGAAGAGGAACGCTTTGAGCATATTCCCGAGGTCATTCACACAAATACACCTCTTACCCGTCCGATAGAAAAAACGGAGATACCATATTACAAGATAATAGGCGAAGCATTCAATTCCTATGTATTCGTAGAATTGCAGGATAAGATGCTTATGATAGACAAGCATGCGGCTCACGAGAGAATCATATTTGAAACTATGAAGCGCAATATGCAGAAAAGCGATACTGCACAGCAGATATTGATGCTGCCGATAGATATTTCACTTTCACCCAACGAGCTTGCCGCAGTTACCGAATACGATAAGGATATTCGTTCGATAGGTTTCGACTATTCCTGTGACGAGGGTAACTGTTCTCTTGCGGTATATGCCATTCCTTCACAGCTTGAGGAGGCAGAGGCAAAAGCTATGCTCGAGGTTTTAGCACAGCAGCTCTCGGTAGGTATAGGTACAGCCGAGATAACTAAAAATCTCTTTATGGAAAAAGCACTCTACCAGGCTTCCTGCAAAGCATCGATTAAAGCGGGAAGAATAGAGGACGTAGGACACGTAAAATGGATATGCGACAACCTTCTCTCTCTGCCCGATATCAAATTCTGTCCCCACGGCAGACCGGTAGCTATAGAGCTGTCGAAAAAAGAAATGGAAAAACAATTTAAGAGGATATAAATATGGGAAAATTTACATTATTAGCACAGGAGGGCAGAGCCCGCAGAGGTCAGTTCGAAACACCTCACGGTACTATCCAGACTCCTGTATTCATGAACGTAGGCACCTCTGCTGCTATCAAGGGCGGTGTCTCCACGATGGATCTTCAGGAGATCAACTGTCAGGTAGAGCTCTCCAACACATATCACCTTCACATCCGTCCCGGTGACGGTCTTATTCGTGATCTTGGCGGTATTCATAAGTTCTTTAACTGGGACAAGCCCGTGCTCACAGACAGCGGCGGATTCCAGGTATACTCCCTTGCCAAGCTCCGCCGTATAAAGGAAGAGGGTGTTTACTTTGCCTCCCATATGGACGGTAAAAAGATATTCATGGGTCCCGAGGAGAGTATGCAGATCCAGTCAAATCTCGCTTCTACCATCGCCATGGCATTTGACGAATGTATCGAAAACCCTGCGCCCTACAACTATGTAAAGAAATCCTGCGAGAGAACAACCCGTTGGTTACACAGATGTAAGGCGGAAATGGAAAGGCTTAACTCCCTTCCCTCCACCATCAATAAGGAGCAGATGCTTTTCGGTATCAATCAGGGCGGAACCTATGAAGATCTTCGTATCGCTCACATGCAGGAGATAGCAAAGCTTGATCTTGACGGTTATGCTATAGGCGGTCTTGCTGTAGGTGAGGAGGCAGAGGAAATGTACCGTATCATTGATGCCGTAGAGCCCCACATGCCCACCGATAAGCCCAGATACCTCATGGGTGTAGGTACTCCCTGCAATATCCTTGAGGCTGTATACCGCGGTGTAGACTTTTTCGACTGTGTTATGCCCAGCCGTAATGCACGCCACGGAAATCTCTTCACGTGGAAGGGTAAGATAAATGTCATGAATGAAAAATATCTTCTTGACGATACCCCCATTGATCCCGACTGTCAGTGTCCCGCTTGCCGTAATTATTCCAAGGCTTATATCCGACATCTTTTCAAGGCAAGAGAGGTACTCGGTCCCCGTCTCTGTGTTCTTCATAACCTCTATTTTTATAACGAGCTTATGCAAAAGATAAGAGATGCCCTTGACGGCGGATATTACACATCTTTTTATAATAAATACATAAATATACTGGGGGAAAAGATATAGTGATGCATTTTACTCCTAATGATGCTCCGATAAAGCTCCACGGATTGACCAAGGATTTTCGAAGATTACCCGAGGGTTTTCACGAAACCTTAAACCATGCCGCTGCAACCGTATCCTCGGGACTCAGCGCAGGCGGCAGGGTGAGATTTGCAACAGATTCAAAAAAAATAGAAGTATCGGTTTTCCTCTGTCCCTATGACCGACTCAGAATCTTTACCCTTTCGGGACAGACCGGCTGTGCCGTTTATCTTAACGAAAGATACATAGGCGTCTACGCTCCGCAAAATGACGGTGATACAGATTACAGCTTTGTGATAGATAACAACGAGGGATATTCCGAAATAACCATCCTCCTCCCCATATACACCACCGTAAAGGAAATGGATATATCCATAGAGGACGATGCAAATATCAGAGAAGCAAAGCCATATAAAATAACCAAGCCTGTTGTTTTTTACGGTTCATCCATTACAAACGGCGTAGCCGTTACCTCCCCTCACAACACCTATCCTGAACTACTCTCCCGTAAGTACGGATTTGACTATTACAATTACGGTCTTGCAGGCGGTTGCCGCGGTGAGCTTGCCGTAGCAGATCATATAAACAAGATAGATATGACCATGCTTATTTACGGCTATGATCACAATGCCTTCAATGCAGAAGAGTTGGAGGAAAGACACGCCCGCTTCTTTAAGAGAATACGCGAGGTACATCCTGACCTTCCGATACTCATACTTTCAAAGCCCGACTTTGGAAACGATCACGTAAACAACGCTCTTCGCCGCGACGTAATCTACCGTACCTACTCCGAGGCTCAGCGCGAAGGGGATACAAACGTTTATTTCCTCGACGGCAGCTATGCCTATGGCAACAGAACGATCAAAGACTCCACAGTTGACGGAATTCATCCTACAGACGAAAGCTTCGCGCGCTTTGCCGAGCTTCTTTCTCCCCTTTTTGACCTTATTTTTGAGAAGCTGAATATACAATAACAAGCGACAAGTGCCGCGCCTGATTTCGCCCGTTTCTGCAGTGTGAACAACTCGCACGAAATGCATTAAAATCCTATAGTATAAAAAGCGCCACCGGGCGCACCGAATGATCGGGTATGGACCGAGCATAATTCCGTTTCTTCAATGCCCGAAACGGAGCAATTTCCTATATATTAAAAAAGAAATAATCAAATCGGAGATTTTTATTCATGAAAAGATATTTATCTTTAATTCTTGCCGTTATATTTATCATATCCCTTACATCCTGCGAAAAGATCGGGAAAAATGATTTAGACGGTGCAGCGGATTATGTAGATCTGACGACAGATGCTGCAAAAGAGCCTGAAGATACCGAGCCTCCATTAGAGGATGACGTAATAAGCAACGAGCTCTCAGAACAGCGTACCACCTTCCTTGCGGTGGGTGACAACATTATGTATCATTGCAATTTTACCGACGCCCGTAACCGTGCAAATGAAGAATATCCCGACTATAACTTCATGCCCATATACGAGGAACTTGCAGATGAAATATCAGCAGCTGACATAGCCTATATCAACCAGGAGACAGTTATGGCAGGCGAAGAATACGGCTATAAGGATTATCCCTGCTTTAATACGCCCCGTAATTTAGGTGATCAGCTCATTGAGCTTGGATTTGATGTTTTCAATATCGCCACCAACCATATGCTTGATATGGGGTCATCGGGACTTGAGGATACCATCGAATACTGGAACTCAAAGAAAGAGGTCACCATGATCGGCGGCTATGAAAACGAAGAGGCATATCTTGAGCCCTGTATAATAGAGTCTGACGGTATATCTATGGCACTCCTCTCATATACCTACGGTACCAACGGTATCTCTCCCTCGGCTTACTCCGAGGCGGTAGTTCCCTATATAGACGAGGATACTATACGCGAGGATATAAGAAGAGTCCGCGACCTTGCCGACTCGGTTATAGTTTCTATCCATTGGGGAGTGGAGAATGTATATTCCCCCAACACCGAGCAACAAAGCCTCGCTCAGATGATGTGCGACGAGGGTGTTGACGTTATTATCGGTACTCATCCTCACGTTATTCAGCCGGTTGAGTGGATAAGCTCGGATAACGGTAATAAGACTCTGTGCATCTATTCTCTCGGTAATTTTGTTGCCACCATGACTCAACCCGGAAATATGGTAGGCGGTATGGCTTCCTTTGAGCTTGTAAAGAAGGGTGATGATATAACAGTAGAAAACGTTATATTCGAGCCGGTTATCCATCATTTCGGACCCAGCTACTATAATTCAAGACTCTACTATCTTTCCGATTATACCGACGAGCTCGCTTCACAGCTTGGCAGGGACTGCTACGGTATAAGAACGAGCTATGACGCTCTCTGTAAAATAGTGACCGATACTATTGATGACGAATTTCTCCCCGACTATTTAACCAAAAGCGAGGAACAGTAATGAATATACACGAATCGGGACAGATGTATCTTGAAACGATACTCGTCCTTTCAAAGAAAAAGGCAAACGTCCGCTCGATAGACGTTGCCAATCACACAGGTTATTCCAAGCCCAGCGTTTCAAGAGCCCTCGGAATACTGAAAAAGGGTGATATGATAAGCATAGATTCCGACGGCTATATCCACCTAACCGATGCAGGAAAATCGCTTGCAGAGGGTGTATACGAGCGTCACGAGGTTTTAATGAAAGCGCTTATGATTCTCGGCGTTACACAAGATACTGCTGAAGAGGATGCCTGCCGCATCGAGCATTATATCAGCGAGGAGACGGTGGAAAGACTCAAGGACTTTGTACGTAATAATGGGTAGTATTTTCACAAAATAAGCATTCACAATCAATTAGAGAATGTTGGCCCTACGATTTTCATTCTCTTTTTCGTTGCCTTGTTTTACGGGGATTCTGAGCCGAAATTTAGTACAAATATGTGTATGGCACGCATCCCGTGTCCCTACAATTCGTCACACTAAACTTCCCTCTGAAGAATGATTATAAATACATTTCACTTCGGGGATGAAGAAACCACCTATGATTAAAAAAACTTTTATCGGCACAAGATTATCAACTATTCGTCACACAAGGAGAATATAATAATATTGTACCCAAGAAAAGGATTCGACCTCAGGCGGTCAAACGGACTGCCAACCTACCGCCCGCAAAGGGCGGACAAAAAATAACGGGACTTTCATTGAATCAAATCAATGAAAGTCCTTTTTATTTTTTAATTAAGACTTAAAATTATCTTCGTCAAAGGAATAGTCATTCAATTCATCGTAGTTAAGAAATTCGGATAAGGTCATACTAAAGGCCAAAGCTATCTTATGCATAGTAACAATGCCCGGATTTTTTGTATGCCCCTGCATAATGTTATCTAAGGTTGATTGCTTAACATCGCTCATAGTGGCAAGAGCGTTTATTGACAATCCCTTTTGCTTACATAATTGGCGAATTCTTTTTACATAGAGCTCGGAGTATTCCATAATATCACCCTTATCATATAATTACCCAATAATGGGTTAATAATATGATAACAAGGAAAAAAGAGAAATTACCTGAATATGGGTTGACAATAAAGGTTTTTTGTAATATCATCCCATAAACGGGTAATAGGGGAGAATGATATGACTTGTTCTTTATTTGGGCACCGATATATAAGCAATTCTATTGAGACAAAATTGAGAGAGGAACTTATAAATTTGATAACGAATAATGGGTGCAATTTATTTTATGTTGGAAACAATGGTGAATTTGACAGAGTAGCTTTGAGGATATTGAAAGAGCTGTCCGATAACTATTCAATAATTTATTATGTGGTTTTGGCATATATGAATAGCGGAAAGGGGTATGAGGATATAAGCATATATCCGGAGGGTCTTGAATTTGTCAATAAGCGTTTTGCTATAACTTCAAGAAACAGATGGATGGTGGATAATTCAGATTATGTTTTATGTTATGTACAATATAGTGGTGGGGCTGAACAGGCACTTAAACGAGCTCGGGCGAAAGGAAAGATAATTATAAATATAGCTTAATTAAAACGGAGACATCTAACATGTCTCCGTTCGATTATTCATTAAAGGTATCAAAGCATCTTAAAGGAATCCTTAAGATCGCTGTAAAGCTTATTATAAAGTGTATAATATTTCTTATAAATCTCTGCGTTTGCTTCGTTGAAGGGGGTAGAATCCTTCTCACGGATAAGCTCGGCGCAGGCATCGGGAACGCTCTTATAAAGACCTGCAGCTACGCCTGCAAGGATAGCAACACCAAGAGCGCCGCCCTCTTTAGAATTATTGCGGGAGATAGGCATAGCGAAGCTGTCAGCCATCATTGTTCTCCAAAGGGTAGAGTTTCCGCCGCCACCGGAAGCATAAACGGTCTCGGGTGTGGTACCTGTCATATCCTTGATGATATCCATGCAGTTGGTGAGGGAGAAGATTACACCCTCCATTACTGCTCTGAGCATATCCTTCTTGGTATGCATAGCGCTAAGACCGAAGAATACACCACGGCAATCGGGGTCAAGATGAGGAGTTCTCTCACCCATAAGGTAAGGAAGATATACAAGTCCGTTTGCACCTGCGGGAACCTGCTCCGCTATCTTATCCATAATATAGTTGGGGTCATTGCCTAAAAGTGCAGCAGTAGATTTTTCATTTTCGAAGAAGTTGTCTCTCATCCACTTAAAGGAAAGACCTGCACCCTGTGTAACTCCCATAATATGCCAACAGCCGGGAACTGCATGGCAAAGCGTATGTACACGTCCCTTGGGATCGATAGAAAGCTTGTCTGTATGAGCGAATACAACGCCTGATGTACCGATAGTAGCGGAGATGATGCCCTCACGAACGATGCCGTTACCGACCGCGCCTGCCGCCTGGTCACCTGCACCACCCGCAACAATTGTGCCTTCACAAAGACCTGTGAGCTCTGCGGCTCTCTTGGTTACACGGCCTGTTTCCTCGCAGGATTCGTAAACCTTACCGAGCTTCGCTCTGTCGATACCCAGCTTGTCGAGAACATAGGGAGACCAGTCTCTTGCGGGAACGTCGAGAAGCTGCATACCCGAAGCGTCGGATACCTCTGTTGCAAACTCACCTGTGAGCATATATCTGATATAGTCCTTGGGAAGCATGATCTTAGCACACTTCTCAAAGTTTTCGGGCTCGTTATTCTTAACCCACATAATCTTGGAAGCGGTGAAGCCTGTCATAGCAGGGTTTGCTGTGATCTCGATAAGCTTATCCGCACCGATAATATCGGTCATCTCCTCACATTCCTTTGCGGTACGCTGGTCACACCAGATAATTGAGGGACGGATAACCTCGTCATTTTTATCAAGCATTACAAGACCGTGCATCTGACCTGAAAGTCCAACACCCTTGATATCCTTAGGGTCAACACCGGACTTGGTTACTACTGCCTTGATGCTTTCGCAAACTGCGTTCCACCAGTCACGGGGATCCTGCTCAGCCCATCCGTTTTTAGGCTGATAAAGGGGGTATTCGCAGAGCGCGGAAGCAACTGTGTTTCCTTGCAAATCAAAAAGAACCGTTTTGGTACCGCTGGTACCGATATCACTACCGATAAGATACATATTTTTATCCTCCGTTTATAATACAAATTGTTTTATTGTTTTTATCGCACTTCCATCAGGGTAATCAGTGACCTCGCCCAAGCCGTAGAAGCCGTTGTTATCGTATAATCTTACCCTCTGCCCAAGATCGTATTTACAGCCTATCTTCTTCTGATAGATCTGCTGACCGCTTCGTGAAAGCTTAACGAAAAATTCGGGTAATTTAACTACAGGTAATTCCTCAAAAAGACTCTCTATGGGAAGAAGTATTTTTTCCTTTGTCTCCTCATCCATTTCACGAAGAGCATCTATGGTATAGCTGCCCGAAATATCAAAGCCTCCCGATGCAGTTCTTCTGAGTGATGACATAGTCGACGGGCATCCAAGCTTTTCGCCTATATCCTCGCAGAGAGTACGAATATAAGTACCCTTGCTGCAATGGACACTTAATCTGTACTCGCTTCCCTGCCCTTCAGCTTCTATCGAATATATCTCGATATCTCTGGGTTTTCTTTCAACCTCAATACCTCTTCTTGCAAGGTTGACAAGCTTCTGTCCGTCAACCTTAAGAGCCGAATACATGGGAGGTATCTGCTGTCCCTTGCCTTCAAAGGATGCAATGCAGGAAAGCACGCTTTCCCTTTCGGGGATATCCCTTGACTCTTCAATTATACTTCCCGTAATATCACCCGTATCGTATTTTTTACCGAGAAGCAATCCCGCTTCGTATTTCTTTTCGTCAGAAACAAGATATTCCGCCGCCTTTGCGGCTCTGCCGATAAGTATAACCAGCAAACCCGTTGCCATTGGGTCAAGAGTTCCGGTATGTCCCACCTTTTTGGTATTATAAAGCTTTCGCATTATGTTCACCGCGTCGTGGGATGTCATATCCATCGGCTTATCAACTATAAGTACACCGGAGCATTCCTTCATTTTTCGATACACTCCGATACAGTTTTTAAAATTATTTCCTTTGCCGCGTTAAGGCTGTCCGCCTTAACGGCTGCACCCGAGGCGCGTATATGTCCGCCACCTCCGAGCTTGCCGCAGATAACCGAGCAGTCTACTGTTTCACCGCTTCGCATGGAGACCTTAAATTCTCCCGGCTTGGCACTCTTCTCCTTTATGACGATACCGAGCTCTACACCCTCTATCTCACGGGGAAGAGAGTTTACAGAACCGAGTGCATCGTCATCGAGAGCATTTTCTTCTTTCATACTGTTGGAAAAGCCAACTACAGCAACTCTGCCGTCAAAATGATATTCAAGGGAGTTTACTGCTACCCTAAGAGCCGCTATCTCGGACCTCGATTTGTTCTCAAAAAGAATAGTGTTTATAGCTGCAAAATCGACACCCATAGCCATAAGCTCTGCCGCCTTTATATGAGTTGAGGGCTTGGTATTGCTGAATTTAAAGCAACCCGTATCCGAGGCTATAGCCGCATAGAGAACCTCTGCGGCATCTTTGTTTATTCTGTCCTTCTGCTTTAAGATATCATAGACTATCTCGCCGCAGGATCCGCTTGTTTCTTCGGCGTAGTTATACTCCGCGAACTCTGTGCTCGTACGGTGATGATCCACCTTAAGTTCTATTCTGTCAGAATATTTTCTGCCTGCCTCCCCCATAAGGTGAAGCTCAGCGCAGTCAACCGATACGATATGAGCATATTCCTTTTCACAAAGAGTCGTAGAGATTCCTTTGTTAATAAAAGAAAGCCTATCAGGAATGATGTCTGCACAGCAGACGTCTATATTTTTTTCAGGATAAGCATATTTTATAGCAAATGCCGAGCCCAAGGTATCCGCATCGGGATTGGCATGGGTAAGGATAAGAATATCATCCCATTCCTCAAGAAGTGAGGCTATCCCCTCTACGGTTATATTATTCTCCATCCTTATTCTCCTTGGGACGAACCGAATCAAGAAGCTTTGAGATATGAGCACCGTGCTCAACAGAGCCGTCACGAAGGAAGGTAAGCTCAGGGGTCTGTCTTAAGTTAAGTGATTTAGCAAGCTCGCGGCGGATATATCCGTTGGCGCTCTTAAGACCCTGTGCTACCCCCTCTTCTCCGTCCTTTCCTCCGATGCTGGAGTAGTATACCTTTGCATATTTAAGGTCGGGAGTACAGTCAACCGAGGTGATGCTGAAAAAAGCTGTTCCCACACGAGGATCCTTAACCGTGGGGAGTATTTTCATAAGCTCCTTTGCCATCTCTTCGTTGACTCTTCCTCTTCTGTAATTAGCCATATTTCTGTCTGCGGCAATACCGCATATTCCTTTCGAGTTTATATTATATAATATTCTACCATAAAATTATAAAATTATCAATATTAAATCCCCTTTATTTCTTAAATCATATTGAAAAAATAAAAGCTTTAATGTATAATTATTGTATACAGAAAATTCGACAGTTTGGGGAAAATATAATGGTTAAAATCTTACACACGGCAGATATGCACTTAGATGCTCCCTTCACTTTGGAGGACGCCTCCCTTTCCGAGGTAAGAAGGGGGGATCTGCGTACCGCATTCACAGCACTTACTATGTACGTTGAGGACAATGACGTAGATCTGGTGCTTGTCTCGGGCGATATGTTTGACAGCGAATACGTGACCAAGGACACGGTGTCCCTTGTATTAAAGGAGTTCGGAAGATTATCCAAATGCCGTTTTGTCATTGCGCCCGGAAACCACGATCCCTATACCTCAAACGGTGTTTATAAAAAGACCCAGTTCCCGAATAACGTATATATCTTCACAGAGCCAACCATGTCTCTCTTTGCTTTTGAGGATATCGGAGTGGACGTTTACGGCTTTGCCTTCACCAAGCCTTATATGGAGCGCAACCCATTCATCGGCAAAAAGCCTATGCATTCGGACAGAATCAATATTCTCTGCGCCCACGGTGATACCTCCTCTCCCATCTCAAAATACTGTCCCATAACAGAAAATGATATCGCAGAAAGCGGATTTGATTACCTTGCTCTCGGTCATATCCATATGGGCAAGGAGCCTACGAAGATCGGAGACAGCGTCTACGCATACCCCGGATGCCTTGAGGGAAGAGACTACGGTGAGCCCGGTCACAAGGGAGCACTCTGCGGTACTCTCATAAAGGACGAAAACGGCTTCCGCTATGATCTTAAGCCCGTCCGTTTCTCAAGAAGACGTTATGCGCAGGAAAGAATAAACGTAAGCGGAGCATCCTCAAATGAAGAGATATGCGAGCATATCTCAAATTGTATTGTAAAGAAGGGCTATGGAGATGATACGCTTCTGCGTGTCACTTTGGAAGGTAACGTCACCCCTGACCTTAAGATATCAAAGAAAATAATCGAGCGTGAAATCAGAAATCTATACACCTTTGATCTCATAGATAACACCTTGCCTCTCTATGACTGCGAGAGACTGAAATACGACCCAACTATTAAGGGAGCCTTCTTCGAGGCACTTCTGCCCATGTTGGAGAACGGCACAGCAGAGGAAAGAGAAATCGCCTCTATGGCACTGCGTTACGGACTCTGTGCTATCGACGGTACAGATATAGTAGATTTTGAGTAAAGGAGAATATCATGTATATAGAAAAGGGTTATATCCGTGATTTCGGCGGTACCAAAGACTTTGAATTCTCCTTGGATAAGGGCTTGAATATAGTATACGGAATCAACGAAAGCGGCAAATCAACCGTTGCGGCATTTATCAAATTCATGTTCTACGGCTTTGCGGACAAGACAGAGCGTAACCGCTTTTACAGTTGGGGATCTAATTGCGCCTCGGGAACACTTACGATCTGCTCAGATAACAAGCGTTACCGTATAGAGAGAGAATATTTAGAAAATTCGGGGGACAAGACCGCCATCATCGACCTTGATACAAATACGCAGGTCTTTGAGGGACACAGCCCGGAAGATATCTTTTTCGGTGTTTCGGGTGACGTATTTGTCCATACAGCATATATAGGACAAGCGGCGGGCGGCTATATCAACGGCTCCAAGGTTTCGAACTCTATTGAGAATATCCTCTTTTCAGCCGACGAGAATATAGATACCGATAAGGCTCTTAAAAAGCTTGATGATGCAAGAGTTCTCCTCGCTCACAAGAAGGGTAAGGGCGGAAAAATATACGAGCTTACGACACAGCGTGACGATTATATCCGCCGTCTCGACGATGCAAAGCAGATGAATGCGGGTATTATTGAGAAGGAGGGCACACTTCGCGAGACAAGACTCAGTATCGAACAAAACGAGGAAAAGCTCAGAAACTGTAAGGAGCTTCTTGATTATTACGAGACAGCTAAAAAGTACCGTACCTATAAGCGATACAGAAGTCTTAAAAAGAAGGTAGCCGAGCTTGATGCTGTTATAGAAGCATTAAAGAAGAATTACACCTACGATGGTTTTTTGCCCGACAGATCGTACATCGAGAGAATAAAAAAGCTCAAGGATGAGTGTATCCGTCTCGAGGAGTCGGCTAAGGATCTTGAAAAGGAGCTTGAACAACAGCAGCGAAAGAATCAGGAGCTCTTTGAGACCTCCATGTTCATTGAAAAGGTCAACGAGAACGGTGGTATCGATGAGGTAGTTGATAGATACAGATCTATAAAAACACGAAAGAAAACAATGCTGGGTGTTGCCGTTATAATGCTTATTTTAGCCCTTATATGCGGCGGTGTGGGATATTTCCTTCGCTATACCATAGATCTCTACATTTCACTCGGTGCGGCGGCGGTATTCATATTTGTTGCACTTCTCTGCATGATAGGTTCAAGCAGACAAAAGATAAATGAGAATGAATTTCTCGCAGAATTGGATATAGATGATTCTGAGGCGTTCAACAGAGCGGTTTCAAGCTTCGTTTCCAACGAAAACATGCTCGCCCTTTGTAATTCAAGAGTCAAGGATATCGAACATAAATATGAAAAGACGGTATTCTCCTTTAGAGAGAAGGAGTCCGAGCTTGCAAACGAGGCAATGAGATGGGGTAAGAATAACCCTGACGAAGCGATGGAAAAGGCCGAAGAGGTCATAAGACTTCTCTCCGAGAGCATTTCTGAGCGGGAAAAATTTGCACTTGCAAGAGATTCCTTTGCACATCAGGCAAAGGAGCTTGATCCGGTTGCATTAAAGGAAGCACTGGCAGGCAGACCTTATAACGACGAGTCCTTTGATAAGGATGGAATAACAGAGGCACAGAGGGAGAAGGATTTTTACGAGAAATCCACAGAATACTTGAAACAAAAGGCAGCCGACCTTGAGAAGGAGCTGGCGGTTCTCACCGCCACCGTAGAGGAACCTACAAGATTAGGCGATACGGTAAGCAGTCTCACTACCGAGATAAGCCGACTCACAAAGATCAACGAGGCTTATCTTTTAGCCTACAGCAAGCTGTCCGAGGCATCAAAAAATCTCCGTGCAAGCGTCACTCCTAAGCTTGCAGGAAATGCGGGGAGTATCCTTGGTAAACTCACCAATGACCGCTACAGCGTAATAGGTATCGGCAAGGATCTTGAGATGAGCTACGAAACTGAGGGAAAGCTTCATAGAGTCGATTATATGAGTGCAGGTACAAAGGACCTTGCATATTATGCTCTACGCCTTGCTCTCATTCGAGTACTTTTCAAGAAGCAGCTTCCTCCCGTAATATTCGACGAGAGCTTCGCAAGACTCGACGATACAAGAATGGACAATATGCTCACAGCCCTTTCCGACATTTCAAGGGAAATGCAGGTTCTTGTACTTACAAGCCAGACACGGGATGCACAACGAACATCAAACCTCGGTATTGACTATTTTGAATTGAAGCTCTAAGTTAAATGAAGAAGCCAAGCAGATCGCGATCTGCTTGGCTTTTAATATTTATTTCACTCTTACAAGCGTATCGATGCCTTCCTTTAGAGCTGCAAGGAGTATGTTTGCATCTTTCTCGGTTTGAGTATTGTCAAGACTTATTCGTATAGAATGGTCTGCCTCTCTTTCGCTTAATCCGAAATCGGGAAGAACATAATTTGCATGACCCGAATTTGAAGAACATGCAGAACCGCTTGATACGTAAATCCCCTTTGCCGAAAGAAAATGAAGCATAGTCTCGCTCTTGATATCGGGAAGAGTCACGTTAATAATGTGAGGCGCATGGAAAACCGGAATATTCGGACGGATCTCAGGGTCAAGATTGTCGATTATATACTGACGAAGCTCTGCTACCGATTGAGGATACACACCCGACTTTACCGCCTCTGCAAAGCCTAATACTGCGGGAAGATTCTCTGTTCCGCTTCTAAAACCCTTTTCCTGATCACCGCCGAGGATATGGGGTACGAGCTTTTTCGCCTTTATAATCTCAGGAGCTACGTAAAGAGCGCCGATACCCTTTGGACCATGTATCTTATGCGCTGAAAGTGTCATAAGATCACACTTGAGTGTTTCAGGTGCAAGTCTTATTTTCATAAATGCCTGAACCGCATCGCTGTGGGTCACGACCTCTGGATTTACAGCCTTTGCCATGGCAAACAGCTTTTTGATATCATATCTTGCGCCTGTCTCGTTGTTGACGGACATGATGCTGACCATAACGGTATTCTTATCGAGAGCATTTGAATACTGCTCCACATCTATCTCTCCACCCTTAGCAGAAAGATATACTACCTCATAGCCCTCAGCCTCAAGCTTCCTTGCACAGTTTAATACTGCAGGATGCTCGCTTTTGGTTGTAATAAGCTTCTTACCTCGGTTCTTTTCTTTTGCATGCATAGTACCGAATAGAGCAAGATTATCTGCCTCTGTGCCGCTCGCCGTAAAGATAAGCTCTGCCTTACGGTCACGTATATTTAAGGCACCGAGAATGGTCTCACGTGCCTTGGTCAGCTCCTTTTCCGCTTCGTAGCCCTTAGTGTGAAGAGAAGATGGATTACCCCAGAGTTCTCTCATTCCTCGGCTCATTTCGGTTATTACGACCTCTGTAGGCTTAGTAGTAGCGCTATTATCAAAATAAAGATTCATATCAGTCGAACTTGAAGGTCTTGATGATCTTCTTTACCTCATCGGTATGCTCATCGTAAAGCTCGGGGGTAGAGGTATATGTAATGATATACACGTAACCCTCATGCATACAGATGGTCTGCTGATACTTATACTCGATACCGGAAAGCGTTGCAGTGTAAACGTACTGGTGAGCTGCTACACCGTCAAGAAGTATCTCTGTGGGTTTAGACTGACAATCAAAGTCGGAAAGTGACTTTTTAAAATCCTTGGAATAGCTTTTCCAATAGCCCTCAAGACCTGCCTCAGCCTGCTCGTTTGTATATGACTGGGCAACGATATTGACGCTGGAGGCATCCTGCGTGCCAACGTAAGCATAGGGAGTCGCGGTAGGCTCATTTACCTTCCACTCCTCGGGAACGTAAGCGGTATAATCAACGTATTTATTGGAAAGAAGCTGCATACCGTCGGGGATGTCTGTGTCCTTCTTAGCGGCACAGGATGAAAGAAGTATTACCGCCGCTAATAATGTAAGAATAAAAGCCTTAAGCTTCATAAAATAATCACCTCTTTAAAGGATATTATATTATATATTAACCGATGTTGCAAGCAAACTTTTTATGAACTCTTGATTTTATCTCCCGAATGTGGTACAATTTTCTTAATAAGATAGAGTACAAGGGGATGATTCTTTTGAAAACACCGAGAATACTTACAATAGGAAGTGCGAACATAGACCTCATGGCGCGTATGTCAAAGATTCCGTCGGTAGGTCAGACAGTAATAGAGCATGCAGGCTACGAATATATACCCGGAGGCAAGGGAGCAAATGCTGCTCTTGCAGTACACAGAATGGGCGGAGAGTCTATCTTCTGTGCAAAGAGGGGCAACGACACCCATGGTTCAAGACTGGCTGATATTTATGCCTCATCGGGAATCAACGCACGTTTTGTGTCGGCAACTCCCAAGGAAAGAACCGGGCTTGCTCTTGTAATGGTGGAGGCTAACGGTAATAACAGAATAGTTGCATATCCCGGTGCTAATGCCCTGCTCCGCGCCGAGGATGCCGAAGAAGCAATGACATGTTACCCTGATGCTATGCTTATTCAGTTCGAGGTTCCCTACGACACGGTCATCGCCTCGGTAAGATATGCAAGAGATGCGGGCGTTCCCGTTATTATCGATGCAGGACCCGCTTCAAAGGAATATGATCTTGAGGCACTTGGAGAGGTTGAGATCTTCTCACCTAATGAAACGGAGATCTACACCTACACCGGAATCAAGGCTACCTCTACCGATAATTGTCTCAAGGCATGTCTTGCACTTTCAAATAAGATAAAGGCTAAGTACTATGTGCTTAAATTAGGCGAGAGAGGTGTATTCCTCTATGATGGCACATATTTTAAATTTATCGCATCTCACAATGTTGAAGCTATCGATTCTACTGCCGCAGGGGACGTATTTACAGCCGCCCTTACCGTTGAGTATATGAGAAGCGGTGACATTAAGAGAGCCTGCGAATATGCAAACATGGCAGGAGCTCTTACAGTAACGAAGGAGGGCGCATTTACCTCTGTTCCTACCCATGAAGATATTTGCAAATTCGTCCTTAATAATGAAATAAATTATCAGCTTAACTAATATGGCATACACAGAAAAAACAGGATATTTTACCTCCTCAGATAATAGGAGCGAGGTTTATTATAAGATTTGCATACCCGAGGATATGCCCAAGGGTATTATCCAGATATCCCACGGAATGTGCGAGCATATCGGCAGATATACCCCTCTTGTAGAATACTTTACCGATAATGGATTCGTGGTCTGCGGAAATGATCATATAGGTCACGGCAAGAGCGTCAAGGATGATGCTGATCTGGGGTATTTCGGAGAGGGTAATTATACCTGTCTTGCAGATGACTTAAAGAAGCTTAACGGAATAGTGCGCAAAACTTACCGTTCCTTACCCTACATACTTATCGGTCACAGCATGGGCTCCTTTGTGGTACGAGACTATATTACACGTTATGCAGACACCATAGACAGTGCTGTCATATGCGGAACGTCGGGTACCAATAAAGCGGCTAAGTCGGGCATCAAGCTCTGTAAGCTCATAAAACTGTTTAAGGGTGAGCGATACAGAAGCGTGCTTGTACGTAATTTGACGTTTAAAGGCTATAATTCTCACTTCAAGGATGAAAAGGATGATCTCTCGTGGCTTACCTCGGTGAAAGAGATACGTGACGAATACAGAGCTGATTCCAAGAGCGGATTCGCCTTCACCCTTGACGGTTATATCAATATGCTTACCCTTCTCAACAAGGTAAGCGAGGAGGGCTGGGAGACCAAGGTTCCTCAGTCATTGCCGATATTTATTATCAGCGGATTCGAGGATCCGGTGGGTAACTACGGCAAGGGGGTCAAGGAGATATTTGAGCGACTTGATTACTGCGAGATAAATATACTTAAATGTAAGCTCTATGAGGAATCAAGACACGAGCTCTTTAACGAAACAAGCCGAAACGAGGTCATGGAGGACATTTATAATTTTGCAAACGAGGTTATAGAAGGAGTGCTTGAAGCAAGAGGTTATGTCAGATTTTAAAAAGATTTTAGCAGTTGACTACGGAGATGTGAGAACAGGACTGGCGGTGTCGGACTCCCTTGGCATGATGGCAGGCGGTATAGGTACTGTCAAGGCAAAGGGTATGCACGATCTCTGCGAAATAGTCAAGGCGGAGGCAGAGAAGAATAAATGCGGTAAGATAATAATCGGAGATCCCGTCAATATGAACGGCACACGAGGTCCGAGAAGTGAAAAGGCGCATCTTTTCGCTGATTTTCTCCGCGAGGTGACCGATATCCCGGTAGAGCTTTATGATGAACGCTGCTCCACTATGGTGGCGCATACCTATCTTAATGCAACCAATACTCACGGTAAAAAGAGAAAGGATGTAGTTGATACCCTTTCCGCACAGATAATCCTTCAGGATTATCTTGATTCAAGGAAGAATTAAAGGACTGTCTGATGACAGTCCTTTAATCATATTTATATGAATTTGCTTTGATTTGGATAGTGAAGAAAAGGAGCTTTGAAAAATTCAATCTCGATCATTACGGTAGGTACACTATCTTTATTTGTCAAGTCCCCCATATATCTGTTCCTTGATCTGTGTCATACCCATAGGTGTAGGATGGCCGTCGATCTTGTCGATATTTTCAAAATGAATATACTTAATGCCGTAATGCTCGCATGCCTTTTTTGCGCCCTCTGTGATAGTTTCGCTGATATCACAGTTGATAAGCCAGATGATCTCTGCATTCGGCAAGATCTCCTTCAATCTGTTTATCAAATAGCAGGTGGCAGGCTGAACCTTGTATAGATCCTCCTTTGTCCAATCGGAGAATTTCAGTTCTCCTCGCGGAGCGCCCGACCAGGAATCGTTTGTTCCTCCGAAGACAAATACCGTATCTATATGGTTTTCCTTAAAAAAGCCCTGGCTATTGTATTTTTCGAGTCTGTATACAAATGATGAGGTTTCGGAGCAATCCTCACCGTCATATCCCGTATGGCAGATACACGAACCTGACCAGCTGTCATTGAGGACAAGATTGGAGCTTGTTTCAGTTATTAACTGATGCCACCATGTCTGTTCAACCTTTGAGAGTCCGTGAGGTTCTGGATTGTCATAGTAGTAAGCGGCATTGTGCCTTGGAATAAAACCAAGAAAGGTGGAATAACTGTCGCCTATAATTAAAGTATTTTTAAATTCCATGTTTTTCCTTATTATATCTCGTCAAGATAGAGAGGAACTATTTTTTCTCTGATTTCATCATTGGGCATAACGTGGCCGAGAACAACAAATGCTTTTTTGGTCTCGGGAAAAATAAATACCTCCTGACCGTACATGCCTGCACTTGTAAAATATCTCTCATGATTATGGAAACCGTAGCCGTAACCGCCTACAGGACCTCTTGCTTTCTCTATCCATTCGGGAGTAAGAATGCGCTTTCCCTTGTACTCACCGCCCGATGCCAGCATAAGACCGTAAGCGGCAAGGTCGCGTGCATCTGCAAATAGACCTGTTCCTCCGAGAGTATGATTATCGGGACAGCAACCCCATGCATGTCCTCTCCATTCAAGGACGTTGAACATTCTTTGCTGTAAGAACTCGGCAAGGGTCATTCCCGTTATTTTCTCGACAACCCTGGAGATTATATAATAGTTTGTATCACAGTAAACAAAGAGACCTGTTCCGGGTGTATGGATTATAGGCTGTGAAAGAATATGTGCAAGGAAATCTGTTCTGCCCTGAGCCCAGAAATCATCGGTATCGATATCAATATTAGCCTCTCCGGGAACACCGGTTCGATGTATCATAATGTCATGAAGCTTGACGTTCTCCCATTTCTTATCATATCCCTTAGGAAAGAGATCACCTATATGAGAAAATACCGTGTCCTCGGTAGACAGAAGTCCCTCTGCTTCAAGTATACCTACCGCACAGCCCGTGACCGCCTTAGACATGGAATAGGTGTTATGAGCTCCTGCACCCTCGCGAAACCTGTGCTCGATATAGGAGGTCTCTGTCATTTCCGCCGCCTTATAGCCGCCCTTGGTATTTTCGTTTATAAGTTCTGTAAGTCTTTCAAAATTCGTCATGTATATTTCCTCTCTTTTTCGAGAATGTTGTTTATTAAATTAAGTATATCAAATTAAAGGTAAAAAGTAAAGATAAATTTCTTTTTTATCATTGATAAATCAGTGGAAATGTAGTATAATTAAAAAAGCATTTAACGGAGGCTTGAAATTGAACACACAGAGATTTTTAACCGCAAAGCAAAAATGTTTTGATAAGATATATTCATTTTTAAATGACAGACAGCGCGAGGCTTTAAAAACTGTACAAGGACCTCTCCTTGTCGTTGCAGGTGCAGGAAGCGGTAAGACCACCGTTCTCGTAAACAGGATCGCGGGAATTATCCGCTATGGTTCTGCATATGAGAGTGAAAATATTCCCTTTGATGCCACCGACTCGGATACAGAAGAGCTTGAGAGAGCCTATGACCTTCCCGCAGGTGAATTAGCCGAGTATCTTACCAAATATGCTGAGAACCCCTGTCCCGCTTGGGCTGTAATGTGTATCACGTTTACCAATAAGGCGGCAAACGAGATGAAGGAGAGACTTTCTCTGGTTATCGGTGAGGCATCCGAGGAGATATGGGCGGGTACCTTTCATAATATCTGTATGAGGATACTTCGTAAGAACCCCTTGGAGGCAGGTCTCGCACCCGGCTTTACCATATATGACACCGACGATACAAAAAAGCTCATAAGCTCTATTGTTAAGGATTTCAATCTTGACGACAAGCGATATTCTCCCAAGGCTTGTATGACAAAGATCAGCCGTGCAAAGGAGAATATGACTACTCCCGAGGAATACGAAAAGGTCTTCGGTAAGGAATATACCGAAAAGAATATAGCACGTATCTATACCGAATATCAGAAAAGAATGGAAGATGCCAATGCAGTTGACTTCGACGATATAATCGTAAGAACGGTAAGACTTCTTAATTCAAATGAGGAAATAAGAAATTACTATCAGCGACGCTTTAAGTATGTCTGCATTGACGAGTATCAGGATACGAACAAGGCTCAGTTCCATTTAGCTGTAGCTCTCAGCGGAAAATATCGTAACCTCATGGTAGTCGGTGACGATGACCAGAGCATCTACCGCTTCAGAGGTGCGACCATCGAAAACATACTTAACTTTGACAAGCATTTTGCCGATGCTAAAATAGTAAAGCTTGAGCAGAATTACCGTTCAACCAAGAATATTATAGAGAGCGCAAACCACCTTATCGCAAATAATCACGGCAGACGCGACAAGAAGCTGTGGACCGCCGCCGATGAGGGTAAAAAGGTGCTTATTAAGCAGATAAATGACCAGACCGAGGAGGCAAGATATATCGCAGACTCGATCCTCGATCATACCGTAAAATACGGCAGTAAATTCAGCGACCACGCTATACTCTACAGAGTAAACGCTCAGTCAAACGGTCTAGAGAATGTCTTTGCCAAGAGCGGTATCCCCTACCGCATTCTCGGAGGTACACGCTTCTATGAGCGTAAGGAGATCAAGGATATCATCGCATATCTGTGTCTTATCTCCTCCACCTCGGACAATCTGCGCTTAAAGCGTATAGTCAACGAGCCCAAGCGTAAGATAGGTGACACCACCGTTGATGCAGTTGAGAGACTGGCTCAGATGAAGGGTGTTCCTATGTTTGAGATAATCGAGAATGCCGATAGATACACAGCTCTCGGACGGGTATCGGATAAGCTGAAAAGCTTCGCCAAGCTGATAAACGATCTCCGTGAGATAGAGAGAACCGAGACTCTTTCCTCTCTGGTTGAGAAGACCATTGATATGAGTACCTACAGAAGCATGCTTATAGCCCAGGGTGTAGCGGCAGAGGACAGACTCCAGAACGTAGAGGAGCTTATCTCCAACGCGGTAGCTTTTGAGGAGACTCACGAGGATGCAACTCTTGCACAGTTCCTCGAGGAGGTGGCTCTCGTTTCCGATATAGATAATTATGACGAAACAGCCGATGCCGTCATTATGATGACCATTCACTCGGCTAAGGGTCTTGAATTTAATAACGTCTATCTCCCCGGTCTTGAGGAGGGACTTTTTCCATCCTTCCAGTCGATAGGTGAGCAGGCAGAGTTGGAGGAGGAAAGACGTCTTTGTTACGTTGCCATAACCAGAGCCAAGAAGGAACTGGCTATAACATACGCTAAAAGCCGTCTCATGTACGGTCAGACCCAGTACAATATGCCCTCACGCTTCTTAAGCGAGCTGCCCGATGCCACAACAGAACATCAGCAGATAAAGAAATCAAGCTTTGATCAATTCCGCAGTTCAGCACCGAGCTACGGCATGTCAGCTTATACCTCACCATTTGCAAATAAGCAACCGATCTCAAGGCCCTCTGCATCCACCTTCGCAGCCAAGAGTGCTCCTGCAGAGAAGCTGAATATAGGCGACGAGGTTTCGCATATCAAATACGGTCACGGTATCATCATGTCGGTATCCGATATGTCAGGAGACTATCTCTATGAGGTAGTATTCGACAACTTCGGTACAAAGAAGATGATGGCGACCTTCGCTAAATTAAAAAAACTATAATTACATAAAAGGAGAAAAATCATGGACTGTTTATTTTGTGCAATAGTAGAGGGCTCTATCCCATCAAAGAAGGCATATGAGGACGACAAGATGCTCGCCTTCTATGACATCAATCCCCAGGCGCCCGTACACATCCTTGTTATCCCCAAGGAGCATATCTCGTCGGTTGACGGTATCAATGATGAGAACAGTGCGATCATCGCCGCTATATTCGAGAAGATACCTGCGATAGCTAAGGAAGCAGGAATCACCAACGGCTACCGTGTAGTTTCCAACTGCGGAGATGATGCGCATCAGACCGTCAAGCACCTTCATTTCCATATTCTCGGCGGTCAGAGATTGGAAGGTAGAATGGCATAATGAAAAAGACAAGAGTTTTTTCGGTTTTATTCATCATTATACTTCTTTGTACCTCTCTTTCGGTTTATGCTGAGTATAATTTGGATGATTATCAATACGATGAAAATGCAAGATACAGCGACATGGTAAACGCATCCGCGAGGAAGGCTTCTCCCACACTTGATGCCAATATCACGGATGCTGAGGGCTGGGGGACGACTGTAACCTACGACTATACAAATATGCCTCCCTTCTGGGGGCCATCCAGCCGTTGTATCACAAGCAAGGCTGTCCGTTACGCATGGGATGATACCGGCATATATATTGCGGCGGATATCACCGATCCTTCAATGATAGCTTCTACAGGCGAGGATATGTTAAATGATGAGGGTATAAACGAATACGGCTGGAACGGTGATACATTTATTTTTGCTATAGATCCTCTTAATGCTTTGTTTTACGACGGATTCACTTCTAATATCGACAAATCCGTACACTACTGTATCAGTATTGATTCAACGGACAAGTTCATTTGTTATGCCGCCTATTCAGAATATTTAAACGGTGATATTACTTCTACTGTAAAGGGTGCTGCTAAGCTCACCGATAAGGGGTGGAAATTTGAATGTATGATCCCATGGGACAGAATATTAAGCGATACACAAGCGGCAAGCTATGATACCGTTCGTTTATCAAAGGATGACATAACTTTACCCGGTTTGATAAGTAACGTCGGTATCATGTATATGGACAGATCTGTAGCCGGCGGTGAATTTGATGTTTTTGGAACTTTTGGAGCTGAAACAGGTGATATCTTTACACTCTCCAGAAGCATCTGTGTTCCCAAGGTTCATGCCGACGGAATGGACTCTATGACAGGAGGAGACGGCATTCGTTCTTACGGTACTAAGCTTGTATTGGCCGACTCAGAGGGTAACTCACCTGAGGTCGAGCAGCCTGTATTCGACTGGACTGTATCTGACGAAGATGTAGAGACAACAGAAGAAGAATCCGCCGCCGTTACAACTGATGCGGTTGCCGAGACTGTTCCATCCCTTGTGAGACCTGATACAGACAAGGATGACAGAGAAGAAAAAGACGAATCAGAAGACGATAAAACCGTCAAAAAAATGAGAACGCGCAGAGACAGAGACGATGAAGATGATGAAGACGAGTATGAGTCAGATAATGAGATCTCTCCCGCTACGGTAGTTATCGTCGCATTAAGCTGCGGACTTGTCATAGGTATCGGTATCGCTGTAATAGTATTCAAAAGGCATAAAAGATAATATAAATATAGGCAAAAAGCAGGAAAGATAAAATCTTTCCTCAAATCACTGACAAAACCCACCGAAAATCGGTGGGTTTTGTTAGTGATTTATGAGTCACCTAAGTGACTCCTTATATTATTTTAAATTACTCGGCCTTAGCCTTCTTTTTCTTTATAACAACGATAACTACTACAACTGCTGCAACTACTACAACTGCTGCTGCGATACCGATGATAAGACCTATGGGAAGACCGTTACCCTTCTGAGCATCCTTTACAAGATCCTTATTGTACTCGGTTATCTCGGTCTTTAAGGGAGATGTGATGGGAGTCTTTGTCTCCTCATCACCGTTATTAGTAATGAGGTTGCTAACGCCGCTATTGCTCTGGCTTGCATCACCGATCTTAACACCCTTGATCTCAAGAGTAGTTTTGGTCATGTAGAGCTTTCCTTCGATCCATGTCTCTGTGGTTAAATCTGCTGTCTTTACCTTGATGGAGGTATAGGTGCTGTCCTCAACCTTATCCTCGAATACAGCTTCCCAGTTACCGTTGGCATCAACTATACCGTTAGCCTTAGCACCGTTAAGCTCGCACATTACTACTGCACCCTCAACAGGATCGGCAGTACCGTAAACCTTGATACCCTCACCGCTCTCAAAGGTCATGTTATCGGTGAAATCAGGGGAGATAATAACATTGGTTGCGGTAGGAACGATGTCACGCTCGTAGGGAGCGTTACCCTCAGCATCAGCCATTATAAGCTTAGTACCGTAGGAACGAATGGACTCGCCACCTGTACCCCAGGGCATACCGTCCGTATGCTCGATCGGTACGCATATATTTCTTGAAAGTGTGAACGTCTCACCGGGATTACTGTTAGCAAGTGCCGCAGAGCCCATAAATACATCGAACTCGCCGCCTACTATGGCTCTGTCCATGTACATAATACCCGCATTACTGATAGCTCCGAGCTCGGTAACCGAAGCAACGTCTACAGAAACACTACCTGCAGTAACTGCCTTGGCATCATCGTTAATTCTGTTCCAGGGGATCATGCATTCGAATGCCCATCCCTTCTCGGTAATCTTAGCCGCACCCTTTACTGTAGCAGTAATATCACCGGATAAGGACTCAGCGTTAGATGCATAACAAAGAAGCTTTCCTGCCTGGTTAACGCTTATGCAGTACCATGCAGATCTGTTGCCCTGAAGTGTAAGACCGTGATTAAATAAACCGTTAAGAGGGTCGATAGCAAAAATAAATGTATCACCGTTCCAGCCGTACTCGTTTACACCCTCATCGGATAATGCATCCTCGCCTGTAGAAGGAAGCATGGAGGGGTCAGTAATATCTGCAGATACATAGATACCTGTAGTGTCCCATGCAAAACGAATGTCGGCAGTTGAGATACAACGGCTGGAGGAATCCCAGAAGGGAACCCAGTTATTATAGTCATAGGTTGTAGGTACGGACCATCCCTCTGTGTCTGTGATATTACCATCAGCGGTGGGTGTACCGTTATTGACGAACACATCTACCGTGTTATTGTCTCTTAAACCGGTAAATAAGTAAGCGTTCAGATCATACTCTGCGAATGATGAAAATGATGAGAACATGAATAATGCCAACATAATAATGCTGACTATTCTGATTTTTTTCATAAAAACCTCCGTATGTATACGTTCATATTACTTTCGGAAATTACCGAAATTTATCTTCTATATTATATCATTAATATTGAAAATATACAATACCTATTTATTAATTTTTTATCACAAAATATACAAATAAGGACGGCATTAGCCGTCCTTATAGATGTTATTATAAATTAAGCCTGCGCAAAAGCGTCGTAGCTCATGAAGATCTTAGCAGCCTGAGCTCTTGTAACCGTCATCTGAGGAGCAAGAGTCTTTGCTGTAGTACTGGTAGAACCGATAAGTCCTGCCTCTACTGCCCATTCGCATG